>NZ_DATMYY010000343.1:0-17828 GCF_035560735.1 Methanospirillum sp. | reverse complement strand
ACTTTTATCTTCCTTAGTGGGTATCATATACCAGGAGAAGACGACAAGATGCTGGATATTGGATCTGATGTTCAGGGAGGGCTTCTGGTTGTCAGTTTTTTTATTCTACTTCAGATATCCTTCAAGTTTTTTCGATCAGGTATACCAAGACTTCGTGTAATTTTTCTATCACTTCTCTGCTATCTTTTATGGTTCTGCAGTTTCCTCTTAACCCTCACCGGAGATGGACACAGCCAGGGCATGCTCTGGGAGATCATTAGTTTCCTTGGAATGGCATCAACTCTCTTTGTCCTATTCATTGGAATTTACGAGATTCTGGCAAACCCGGGCATGTGATAACTGAAGCGTTGTTGAATGTGCAGGATCACTATATTGTATCGGAAGGAAGATTATCCATCCTGATCTATCTTCTCCGATGTACCTCCTCATGACGGTTGGGACCGGGATTGGTTCTGATACCGTTGATGCTATTGAGCGACTCGTCCGCTCATGCAGTTATGCAATCCACTTCTACAGGCCTGAGCATATTATCTATTTTTGCTCACCTGAAAGCAAAGAACTGGTCAGCAATATCGAGGAGGGATGCAAAAGGCTGTGGGGCCAGGAACCCCCGGAGTCTGAAGCATGCATAATCAGGGATCCAAATGATTTTTCCCAGTGTTTTGAGGTGATCTATGGTGTCTGTGTTCTCTTCCAGGAGTTTGAGATAGTCATTGATGCAAGTTCTGGAACGCGATCGATGACCATGGCAGCATCTATCGTATCATTTCTGACCCGGAGCCAGGTGGCACATGTTACCGGTGAAAAAAAGGGAGGTCTGGTGATTCCCGGGACTGAAAAGATGAAGGAGATGACTCTTTTTGCTGCCTATGATCGTCTCCGGTTTCATCAGGCAGTTGATCAGTTCAACAACAATCACTTTGGCAGTTCACTTGAACTGCTATCCGGACTCTCCACTATTCCTGAACGTGATCTCTATTATGCTCTTTTTCATGGATACTACTCCTGGGACAAACTGAACTATACTGAAGCATTCAGGTATCTGCAGCACGCTGATGACCTGACCGAGGGTGTAGCCCGGAACCGGGAATTTCTTCAAAAACTCCTTGAACTTGAGGCAAAAGGAGAGAATGGTTTTTCAAAAAAGGAACAGTGCAGATACAAACAGGAAAAATATCTCTATGTCCTTGTGGATCTTCTCAACAATGCTAAACGACGGATTGAGGGTGAACGATATGATGATGCGTTTGCACGACTCTACCGGGTGGTTGAACTCCTCTCTCAGGTCCTCCTGCTCAGCTGGAACATTGACGATATTGAAGGAAAGATCCATTTCACCGATCTTCGTAAGATTCTTCGGAGTAAGAAGGATGTCTCACTCTATGCCCGCAGGGCAGACAGGAAGGGAGTGATTCGTATTGGACTGCGATCAAAATTTATGCTGCTTGAAGATCTCGGGATGCAGGGTGCCGGAGAATATTATCTGCACCTTGAGCCTTTCCTTAGAATACGCAATGAATCCATCCTCGCTCACGGGCTTTCACCAGTACATGGCGACGAGGCACGGGAGATGTGGAATGAGGTTTTCACCATTACCCGGCGTGCATGCATTGATATGCCATTTGATCTTGAGCATCTCCTGGTGCAGTCTGCGTACCCACAACTTGAGACCCCGATGAATTAACAACTGAAGGTTAGTAAACAAAAGATTCGGGTTATAAACCCTCTAATGCCTGTTTAATCATCCCTTTTGCTTCATCAGGAATTTGGAACTGGTCAAGCATAGAGAGCAGGATATCAGTACCAATTTTTCTCCCTTCTGCACTTCCCATAAACTCTTTTATGGTTTTCATTCCTTCAGGAGATGAAATATACTCCTTGATCATCTGCTGTCCTTCAGGTGAAGAGAGAAACTTCTTCACCATGGCACCACCCACGTCAAACATCAGGTCTCCGGAAAAAAGATTAAATTACTCGGAGAGGGTGGATCCCCAGACCGACTGTTCGTATCGCTGTCCTTTCTCGTCTCCGCGTGTACAGAAATATTTGTACTCGAGACCGACCTCTTTAGATATTGGGCAGGTAGGACAGTTACACCCCTCTTCATATGAAATGCACATAAAACTTCTGCCAAGAAGACAGAAGAGTTTCTCCCGCTCAACAATAGCACACTTGTTGAAACTTGGGCATGTCGGGCAGATACATACCTTCTTCTTCTCCTCAACCAGTTTATCCTGCTCTGCCAGGGGGAGACTTTTCATCTCCTTGACCAGCGATACAAATTTGTCCATTACGATCCCTCGCTTGAGAACTTGCGTTTTTATTGTTATATATCTGTCTGTTGCTTCTGAATCTTTTGATCTATAGTGATTTTTATGCTGAATTCTCTTGAATTTTCAGTTTTCAGTCAGGATCAGATCTCTTTTCAGGGTTCAGAACCAACACGTAGTAATCAATGAAACTCGCTTCGTGCAGGAAACGGTACCAGCAGGAGACTCACCGGACGAAATCCCCTGAAGAAACCTACGCGATTATAAAGAATCTTGTTGCTCCAGCAGGAATTACCCGTGTTGCTGACATCACCGGACTTGACCGACTTGGAATCCCTGTTTTTTCATGTATCAGGCCGGATGCTGCCGAAGGATCAATATCTGTCTATAACGGGAAAGGGGCAACCGAGATGGCTGCACGGGTCTCAGCCATCATGGAAGGGTTTGAGCGGTACTCTGCTGAAATGCATGATCGTGTCCCGGTGATGGGAACAGTCGATCAGATGGCAGGCAGAAAGGATCTGATTGATCCCACCGAACTTATCCTGCCTAAAGGCGTTGATCTCACCTTCCCGATTCCCTGGTTTTCTGCAAGTGACATCATGCAGGAGAGTGATGTCCTTGTACCTGCTCATGCAATTTTTCATCCGATCAAGCGGAGTATGGGCCAGCTCTTCAGGACCAGCACCAATGGGATTGCATCAGGCAACACCCTTGAAGAGGCGGTGTTTCATGGCCTTTGTGAAATCATTGAACGGGATGCCTGGTCTCTTGCAGAGGCTGTGAATAAGGGCGGTCCTGTTATCACCGGAATTGAGAATCAGACTATTCTTTCTCTTCTGAATCGATTCAAAGAAGCTGGAGTTGAGATAATTCTTCGGGATATCTCAAGCGATATTGGCCTTCCTACTATTGCCGCAGTTGCCGACGATGTTACACTCAGAGATCCGACTCTTCTCTGTATCGGGATGGGAACTCATGCTGTCCCTGAAATTGCGATTCTCCGTGCCCTTACCGAGGCTGCACAAAGCAGGGCAACCCAGATTCACGGGGCACGTGAAGATACCCAGGACAGCCACATGAAACGGCAGATCGGATATGACCGGACAAAGCGTCTGAACAAGAAATGGTTTGAGACCGGTCAGACTATCGACTTTTCAGAGATGTACGCCTTTCGGTCAGAAGATTTCCTTGATGATATTGTATACACACTCAGGGAGCTGAACAAGGCAGGGATCAACCATGTCCTTGTCACTGATCTCACGAGACCTGAAATAGGAATTCCTGTCGTCAGGGTTATCGTTCCAGGGCTGGAACATTTTGCAATGGATTCTGAACGTATTGGAAATAGGTGCAGAAGTGCCAGACGTAATTATTTACCTGGGTCCAAGCCTGCCTCTGCATGAGGCAGAATTGATCCTACCTTCAGGATCAGCAGTCCAATACTGTCCGCCGGTAAAACGTGGCGATCTTGCCGGAGCCATTGCAGCAAAACCGAAGATCATCGGGATCATCGATGGCCTTTTTTTTGAGAATGCCTCGGTTGGTCATCGTGAGATCCTGGGAGCAATGAAAGCCGGGATCAGGGTGATAGGGGCATCAAGCATGGGCGCCCTTCGTGCAGCCGAACTCTCATCATTCGGCATGGAAGGAGTCGGTGAGGTCTATCGTCGTTATCAGGAAGGTGAGATTGAGTCTGATGATGAGGTTGCCCTAATCTGCGATCCCGTCTCAAACACCGCTCTCTCCGAGGCACTTGTCAACATCAGAATCACTCTGGAAAAAGCTGAATCATCTGGTATTATAAACCCGGAAGAACGGATGGCTTTGTTTTCAGAGGCGCAAAAACGGTATTATCCTGATAGGACCTGGACCCAGGTGATCAGGGGGGCTGGTCTCCCTTCTGACCGGACAGAAGAAATTCTCACCTGGGTCAAAACTTCCCGGGTGGAGCAGAAGCAGGATGATGCGAGAGCCGCTCTCAAATATATTGCCACATTGATACCTCTTTCCAAAAACCAGGATGAGATTTTATGAACACGACTGGTAACCGCTACTCAAGGCAGCTCCCACTCTTTGGAAGAGAGGGTCAGGAAAAACTTGCAGATGCAACAATTTTCATTGCAGGGGCCGGAGGACTAGGTTCCCCGGTTGCCACCTATCTTGCCATGGCTGGGATTGGCGAACTGATTATTGTTGATGATGATCTGGTGCAGGAATCGAACCTGAACCGCCAGTTTCTTCATACCAACCGGAACATCGGTATGAGAAAGGTTTACTCTGCAGCAGAGACCCTTGCAGCCCTTAATCCTGACCTTACGATAACAGCCATTCCTGAACGTATCACAGAACTGACAGTTGAAAACCAGACCGGTGATGCAGACATCCTGGTTGATGCAACAGATAATTTTGAAACCCGGTACCTGCTGAATAAAACAGCTTTTCAATCAGGAATACCCCTGGTACATGGGGCTGTTGAAGGTTTTTCAGGTCAACTGACCACGATTCTTCCAGGCGAGACCCCCTGTTTATCCTGCCTTTTTCACAAGGCACCTCCTGAACGCGATACTCCGGTGATCGGTGCGACCGCTGGTGTGATTGGATCTCTACAGGCCATGGAAGTAATCAAGTACATAACCGGATCTGGTCGTCTTATTGCAGGCAGACTTTTGATCTGGGATGGTCTGAGCGGAAGATCCGACTATCTTACTTTATCAACCCGACCAGACTGCCCTGTCTGCCAGACAGATCATGAGGAGGATTGCCCATGAAGATTACGATAATCTGCTATGCCCGGTTCAGGGATATATTTGGAGAAGAAACTCAAGTTGATCTTCCTGAGTCTGCATCAATTCTGGATGCTGTCAGACATCTTGCCAGTACAGCAGGATCTGATGCAGAGCTGCTGCTCACTTCTGAAGGATTGATCCAGGAGTACGTGATGATTGTGCATCAGGAAGCACGGATTCTCCCAGCAGAGGCAGAAAGCATCACGCTCACCGGTGGCGAGACAATAACTCTGTTTCCTCCGGTATCTGGTGGATAAATGATCGGGATAACACGCGATGACATTGATATCTCTGCTTTGATTGAGAGGGCAAGAAAACCAGAAACCGGTGGGATTGTGACGTTTATCGGAACAGTCCGCGATGATGGGTTTGAAGCCCTTGAACTTGAGGTCTGTGAAGAGATAGCAGTCAGGGATCTGAACCGGATCGCTGCTGAAGCCACAGAGCGTTTTTCTCTGAAATCGGTAGAGATCATCCACAGGAGTGGCAGACTTGCACTTACAGAGACGATCGTTGCAATTGTCTGTGGTGCGGGCCACCGCCAGGAGGCGTTTGCCGGCTGCTCATGGATTCTTGAGGAGATCAAAGTTTATGTCCCCATCTGGAAGAAAGATATCGGCGAATCCGGGACCTGGCACTTTACAGCTCCTGGTGATCAGCAGCCTCGATCGTAAAGGATCGTCTCTCCTGGGTCTCCCTTTTCTTTGTGTGCCTCTAATCTATGAGGAGATATGGACATCACAATCCGGGAAGCAACACCTGACGATGTTGCTATCATTGCCCGGTATAATCAGCTTATGGCGATGGAGACTGAAAAAAAGCTTCTTCATCCAGAAACTGTCGAAAAAGGAGTTTCCATTTTTCTTTCCCGGCCTGATAAGGGCTTTTACCTGATTGCAGAGTCATCCGGAACTGCCGCAGGGCAGTGCATGGTTACCTATGAGTGGAGTGACTGGCGATGTGGCGACTTCTGGTGGATTCAGTCTGTATATGTTCTCCCTGAGTTCAGGAGGAACGGGATTTTTTCAGCCCTTTATAATCAGATTCTGGAGCGGGCGTCATCAGATGATCTGGTAGCAGGCATCAGGCTGTATGTGGAGAAGCAGAACTTCACAGCACAGCAGACATACCTCAGTCTCGGAATGGATCACACCCATTATGCGATGCTTGAACGGGATTTTACCAAAAATCCTCTGAAGTAAGGGGCAATATCCCGGAATCCCTGTCTCATGGTGCTCCCGGCATCGGTGTCTGGTACCACCGTTGATCATCCCATCTCTTCCACCAGGGATACAGGTACTCAATGAGAGCATACGGGTCCGGGGATGTAATCAGAATTCCTTTTGAGAGAATTCTTATCTGCATGAAGAGCGGAAGCAGTTCAAATATCCTGATATCATATCTGTCCGCCCTGATGTGACGCCATGCCTGTTTTTGGAGCCAGACCGGATCCAGATCAGTTCCCGCAACAAGGCAGAGATCAGTATCACTTCTCTCGTCTGCCACTCCTTCTGCCTGCGAACCATAAAGGAACACTCCGGGAAGTTTCACCGGCAGAATTGCAAGTTCATGCAGTATCTCTACTTTCAAACTTTGCGGATCCATTCCTCGATCACCAGTATAAGCAAGCGAATATCAGGAAGTGACTTCTCGATTCCTGCCAGTGCAAGGACTTCATCAGTTCCGTTGTATCGGTGAATAATTCGGTTTCGAAGGCCGTTCATCTCACGAAGTAGTTGTTTCTGTTCAGCTGAGAAGAGAGATATCTTGTCAATGCCAGCACCGTCTTTGTGTCAGTGCTGCTTTTGTCATTACTGGACTCATTCAACCAGGTGTCTATGAGGTCTGCACGTCCATGGATCCAGAATACTTTATCCTGGTACCGAAGCCGGCGATCCTCATCCATGCATAGTGATCAGTTCTTCTTTGTAAAAACTCTGGCTTTTATTTCCCCACGGTCCTTAGAGCGTACCTGAAACCGACTACCAGGTGAAACCCGACTGTAAGGACCCTGTCAAGAAGAGCGATAGCAAGCCCGGCTGCTGCTGGTACGCCATACTGTGCAAATACTGCTACATACCCTCCTTCAACAAAACCAAGTCCAGATATTGAGAAAGGAATCAGTGCGAGGGCACTTATCAATGGTTGTATGAAGATTAACTCCTGAATTGGGATGACAAACCCTGCTGCCAGAGCAATGAGCACAAGACGCAGACTTTGAAGAGTCCAGATAAAGAGTGTGAAGAGAATAGATGACCCCATGGTCAATGCCGGATGAGAGAGTGCATCCATGGCTTCACCAAGATCAGTGGCAAACGAGGAGAGCCGGGGCATTCTGAAGATATGCACCAGGTTCAGCACGGCTGACCTCTTCACCCAGAATGCAGTAAGAAGAATGATAGGAATAGAGAGGAACGCGGTTACCATCAAAAGAAGGCCGGGAGAGTGAGCAGCTGAGAGGAGAAGAAGTCCACCGCACCCGAGGATGAAGATAGCAACAAAGTCACAATACCTGTCAAGAAAAACAGACCCGAGCCCTGCATGAGTTGGTACCCGATCACGGATCGTAAGGGGTCTTGAGATCTCCCCGACCCGGGCAGGGGTCATATCAGACATCAGGATTCCGGCAACAAACCCCTGGTATGTAACAAGGACAGGAACATGATAACTCATCTGCCTGAGAATAAATCTCCACCTGAGGGAGAGCAGAAGCAGAGTGATGGCATAGACCAGAACAGCGACAATGAGCAGGGAGATCTGAACTCCTGCCAGAGCGTCTATGATATCTTTTGGGTTGAACCTGAAGAGCAGCCATCCGATGATGATGATGCCGATTGTAATTTTAAGGACAGTCTTCAGCCAGGCAGGAATAGTATTGATCATCATGATGGAAAATGGTGAGATATGAGTCCTGTGAGAGATATTATGGATGTCTTTCTCAGTAGTCGTCAGATAACCTGATAAACAGATGGAAATGTTACTGCTTTTCCCACCTGAGCAGGTTCATGACCACAGCAAGGGTACTGCCATCGCGAATCTCTGCCCTGATGCGGTCTTCAGTCTTTTTTACCTCTAGAGATCTTCTGGCTACCTCGTATGCCCGCTCTTTTGGAACCACGACAACCCCGCTCTCGTCAGCAACGATCCAGTCACCAGGCCTGACTGTCTGGCCTGCACACCTGATCTCAGCATTGATCTCCCCGAATCCTTTCGGCTCACCCGCGTTTGGCACTGTTGCCTTTGCCCAGAGTGGGAAGTTCATCTTCCTGATATCATCTACATCCCTGACCGCACCATCGATGACAACACCGGTGACACCACGGTTCTTTGCTGAAAGGGTTGCGAGTTCTCCCCATGGAGCAACACTCGTCACCTCATCGTTGCTGATAACAAGGAAATCACCGTCCCTTGCTGTATTTATCGCCTCAACCGGTTTTGCCCAGTCCCCGCCGATGGTCTGCACAGTCACTGCCCGGCCGGTTGCCTTTGTCCCTGGACAGAGTGGAAAGAGCCCGTGCATGGCACCTTTCCGGTGCATCGCATCGGTTACATGAGGTGCAGAAACCATGCTGAATATTTTGCGAATCTCGCTCTCCTGATCAGGAGGCTGCCAGCCACCTTGCCCTGGGTTATCCAGAGAACTCCGGATCTCTCTGGCAGAGCCGGTGACATCAGACGCCCGGACGATCCAGCCCCCGACAATAACGATGTCTGCACCGATTCGAACAGCCTCACTGGCAATGGCAGAATCGATTCCCCCTGCAATTGCAATCTGAACTGAAACCGTTCCAATTATCTGAGTGAGAACATCCAGGGGGTTTTTACCGGTCATCTGCTGGTCGATACCGGTATGAACCGCGATGATGTCCACACCGAGTGTCTCAAGCTCCCTTGCACGTGCTTGTGGATCTGAAACGTTCAGAAGATCAGTCATGATCTTCACCCCGTATTTGGCACCTGCACGAACTGATTCTGCGATTACTCCGTCATCTGCTGAGCCAAGCACACAGACAACAGAGGCTCCTGCCTTTGCAGCCATCTCCACCTCAATGGCCCCGGTATCTGCTGTCTTCATATCCGCAACTATTGTTTTTCCGGGAAACGCTTTTGCAAGGGCTGTGACCGCTGCCATCCCCTCACTCTTGATAAGGGGGGTTCCTGCTTCCAGCCAGTCGGCACCTCCGGCAACAGCAGCCTCTGCAATCCGGAGTGCCCGATCCGTCTCGACCAGGTCAAGTGCAACCTGCAGGATGGGTGGATTCATGAGGTACAGATCTGCCTGACTGAAGGATAATCATTCCTTTCACTGAGTGGATAATCCCGTTCCCTGCAATGGTGGTAGTTCAAAAAATACCGCAGGTCTTTATGTCACTGCCATTCCAATATCCTACTACAGCAGGTCTTCCTTAATACAGACACTGGTGGGCGGGGATATCATATGATCAGTCAGCGAGAGCTCTGGAGTTCGCTCTTTGTTTTTCTTCTCTTAATATCCGCCGTTGTAGCCCATTCTGGGGCAGACGGCACGAACAGTTCTATAAGCAATTCTGTAAATGCGACATCAAATTCAACAACCAATCTGACCGATGCACCCTATGTGCCGGGCGAGATTATTATCAAGTATAAAAATACTGATAGCGTTTCTGCCATGAGTGTCCCGTCTGCCAAACTGGCAAGCCTGGGCGCCGGGGTTTCTGATGACTTCTCTGCCGAAGGCCTGAAAGGGATGCAGATGATCGATGTTGATACATCAATCTCGGTTGAGAAAGCCATTGAAGAGCTGAACAAGTCATCATATGTGGCATATGCAGAGCCGAACTATGTCATCCAACTCTCCCTGCCCTCAGAACCTGAACTCCCTAATAAAACAACTGCCGAATCTTTCGGCGCTGAATCAGTAACTGGTGCTCCTAATGATCCCCGTTTTTCTGAGCAGTGGGCCCTCTCCAATACTGGTCAGACGAGTGGAACATCAGGAGCAGACATAGGAGCGCTCTCTGCCTGGTCTGTGAGTACAGGTTCAGATTCTATCGTGGTTGCAGTCATTGATACCGGGGTTGACTACACCCACCCTGATCTTGCTGCCAATATCTGGACCAATCCGGGAGAGATAGCAGGGAATGGCATAGATGACGATGGGAACGGGTATATTGATGATGTTCATGGATGGGACTTCATCAACAACGACAACGATCCGATGGATGACAACGGTCATGGAACCCACTGTGCCGGAGTCATCGGTGCTGTAGGAAATAACGGGATTGGTATCAGCGGAGTTAACCAGAAAGTGAAGATCATGCCACTTAAGTTCCTGCGTGCAGACGGAAGCGGCGATGTTGCGGCATCGCTGAATGCGATTGCGTACGCAAGGAAGATGGGAGCAAATGTGATCAGCTGCTCCTGGGGTGGAACCGCAAAGAGTCAGGCTCTTGAGGATGCAATATCTGCGACAAACACACTGTTTGCATGTGCAGCAGGCAACTCTGGTGTCAACACCGATATCATACCTCAGTATCCGTCCTGTTTTACAGAAGCACAGGTCATCTCAGTGGCGGCCAGCAATGCCAAGGATGGTGTTCCGTCCTACTCAAATTACGGACCTGTGTCGGTTGATGTTGCAGCACCAGGCGACGGTATCCTTTCCCTGTATCCGACCTCGCTCGGCTCCCAGTACATGAGCATGAAAGGTACATCAATGGCAACGCCTCATGTTGCAGGTCTTGCAGCTTTGCTGCTTTCGAACAAACCTGGCCTCACCCCTGCTGAATTGAAGTCACTGATCATGAGTAATGTTGATACGATCTCTGCCTGGTCAGGAAAGACCGCGACTGGTGGGCGGATTGATGCAGGAAAAACCCTTTCAGCCCTGTCAGGAAGCTCTGTATCTGCCCTTCCCGGCCAGTCAAATAAACCAAAGGATCTCAATGGCGACGGGGTGTATGATGATATTAATGGGAATGGACGCCGGGATTATGCTGATGTTTCACTCTATTTCCAGTATCTGGACTGGATTAAATCTAATGAGCCGGTAACAGCGTTTGATATTTCCGGAAACGGAAGAATTGATTACAGCGATGTGGTAAAACTTTTCCAGGGCATCTGATTTTTAGAAAGCCCAAAAAAATATAATTTTGCTCAACGGTTACGCTTCTTCTTCTTTCCAGGTATCCATGAAAGAGACTTCATCAAGATGTTTCTTCTTTGGCATCGTGATCTCTTTGGGGAATCCGCCAGCGATCAGGGAGACCAGGGTATACTTATCTGGGACGTTCAGAAGTTTTCTGACTGGCTCTCCGTACTCTTTCTTGTCTCCGGCAACCCAGCAGGTTCCCAGACCATACCCCTGTAGACAGATTATTAAGTTTTCTGTTGCAGCGCAGCCATCCTCTAGGTAATACTTGGCGTCCTTCTCTCCAAATATTGCGAAACAGACTGCTGCGGTCTCAATAAACCGTCCATGATCTGTCAGATCAGCGATTTGTTTGAGCAGGGTCTTATCCTTGACAGCTCCAAAGAGCCAGGGCTGTAAGTTCATCGCCGTCGGTGCCAGCCGGGCACATTCGAGGGCTTCGTGGACGATCTCATCATCAACCGGTGCATCTGTGAAACTGCGGACACTTCGCCGCGATTTGATGAGTGTTGCCCCAAGATTCATGTGATATACTCTATCTGAATCCAAAAAAAGATTGAGGTTCCTGATTTCTGATCACATGTTTTCTATCTCTTAATATCTCTTTGGGGCTAGGCAGAGTGCTGCCATGGAGGCGAAGATTGCAATGATTGCACCCGGTGCAGAGAGAGGTGTAGATTTTGTCTGGGTAGGAACCGGTGAAGCCGATGCTGGAGTATCTGTTGGTGCCTGAGATACCTGTATTGTGGCAGATGCTGAAAGCGGTGACTGGGTTGCGGCCGGTTGAAGGGAAGCGGCTGGAACCGGAACCTCTGTCTGCTGTGTTGTGGCTCGAGAAGTCCCTGAAGGTGATGGTGAGGCCATGCTGCTTTGGGGCAGTGGAGCTGCTGCTCCTGTGGTCATCGTCTGTAAGGGAGTTGGCTTGATCGTTGGTGCCCGGGTTATTTTCTCTCCGGCGCCTGTAGAGTTAGAACCAGTCTCTATCTCCACTTGTCTGCCTGAATTTGACAGCGGGTTTATGTCCTGTATCAGCACCGTGATAGGTTCTGATACCCCTGTTCCCGGGTCAGCACTATTTGAATCAAGTTCATTTGCTGTGCATTTAGCCTGGATTGTATAAGTACCGGAATCTGTCCCGCCTGTGTTCCAGACCGGCCCTGTGTCGTACAGTGATGAACTGACCGGAATTCCTTTGAGACTGAATGAACCTGAGGGGCCTGAAACAGTTGAATATTCGCTCCTGGTGGGAGTTGTAATGATGATATCCACCGGGGCTCCGGAAATACCGCCCCGCGACCTGATTTCGTACAGGTTGCTCTCGATCTGAAATGATGCCAGATGGCCCCGGGGCAGCCATTTGCCTGTGGCGTCAAAGTCAGAGGTCGTATCCCTTATTTTCACTTTCAGTTTCGGTTGCTTGATCTTCATCACTGGTGTCTTTGTTGTGAGTGTGTACCAGATTCCTTCTTTTCCTGAAAACGTTGCACCAAGTGCTGAGAACCTGGCAGGGTTTGAGACCGTGACCGTATCTGACGGAGTCTCATCAAGTGAGGTCCCCGGAGCCCACCAGGCGATATGACTTCCTGAACTGACTCCTGATCCACTAATATCAAGGTTTTCTTCACCGATGAAAACAGTCCCGCCAGGAGGGACAGTTTTGATGTCACCCAGTACCGGAGAGAATAGTGTGAGAATGATACAGATAGTAACTGGTATCCATAATCGCATGATGCAATCAGGTTTCTTCTGGTGTAAATAGGTTTACCTGGTGAGCATGTAACACCCTGATAAACCCGTGCATCAAACCTACCCGCATGGCTATTGCTACCGTTGCAGCTGGATGTTTCTGGGGTGTTCAGGCAGCATTCCAGCAGATACCTGGCGTCCTTGCTACCCGGGTGGGCTACACTGGAGGAACGATGTCAAACCCAACCTACCGTGATGTCTGTACTGACAAAACCGGGCATGCTGAAGCTGTACAGATTGAGTATGATCCAGAGAAGGTTTCTTACCGGCAGTTGCTTGAGATCTTTTTTCATCTCCACGATCCGACACAGGTGAATCGGCAGGGTCCTGACGAGGGAACCCAGTACCGGTCTGTGATATTCTATGGATCAGAGGAGGAGAGAGACTGTGCAACCAGAATGATAAGCGAGATCAATCAGTCCGGATTATTCAGCTCACCAGTTGTTACAGAAGTTGTTCCTGCAGAAACATTCTGGCAGGCAGAAGAGGAGCATCAGTCATATTTCCTGAAAATGGGAAGGCGGTACGGCGGACTGTAGTGAAAATCAGATAGCGATCTGGATGATTGACTCCCGGTGGTGTTATAAAGAAGATACTGCGGGTTCAGTTTCCGGTATGGACCATTGGCCGGTTCATGTTTCGCCAGTAATTGATAAGTTCACGAATTGTCTCAGCATACTTCTCGAACTGGACAGGCTTTACAACATAACTGTTAGCCCCGAGCTGGTAACTCTTCACAACATCGATGTCCTGGTTTGATGATGTGAAGACAACTACCGGGTGGGTCACACTGCGCGGATTTTCCTTGAGCGCTTTAAGTACCTCTATCCCGTCTATGAGTGGCATTTTTAAATCAAGGAATATTACGACAGGATATTCCTGAGCCTGTCCCTCATATTTTCCAGTACCTAAAAGATATTCGAGTGCTTCCCTTCCGTCAGGAAAAACACGCACCTGATCCCCCATATCGATCCATTCAACGACATTGAGGAAGAGTTCTGCGTCATTGGGGCTATCCTCAATGAGGATTAATTCCAGTCCTGCGTCACTTCGTGCCATGTACTGTTCCTACCGTGAAAAAGAAGGTTGTTCCAAATCCTTCTTCTGATATGACTCTGATGTGCCCGCCATGCCTGATTATTACCCTTTTTACTATTGCAAGTCCAACGCCAGTTCCTTCGTACTCCCCTGCAGGATGCAGCCTCAGGAACACGTCAAATATCTTATTTGCATATTGCATATCAAAACCTATCCCATTATCCTGAACAAAGTACTCGGAAACACCACTTGAGATCGTGTATCCGACCCTTATTTTTGGCTTGTGCTGTTTTTGTGAAAACTTCATCGCATTAGACAGAAGCCTCATGAGTACCTGTCTGAGCATGAGGAGATCACCGTGAGCCGGTGGGAGTTCATCGATTGTTACCTCAAACCTGACGAGGGAGTAAGAACTCATGAGTTCGCTTGAGACTTCCTCTGCAATAACCTGCATGTTAACGCTGGTCAGTTCGATCTGCCGCCGTGACATTTGAGAAAAGGTGAGGAGGTCATCGATCAACAGGTCCATGAACCTGATATTTTCGTGAATTTTGCCAAGATAATGAGCGGTATCTGATTGCTTATCAGGATCTGTTTTCAGGGTTAAAATGTGGGCAAACCCGTCGATGGCTCTGAGAGGAGCTCTAAGGTCATGGGAGATTGTGTATGTGAATGAGTCGAGTTCATGTATGATCGTCTCAAGTTCCTGAGTTCTGATCCTGACTTCATGCTCAAGCATCTGATTCATATTCTGTTGTGCAATCTCTGCCCGATGTTTGTCTGTGGTATCCCTGATAATGGTGACAATCTTCTCAACCCTTCCATCAAGCCAGATTGGAATCTTGCGAGTTTCCGCATGGATTATCACGTTTCCCTGATTCAGAATATCTTCGGAGATCAACGTCCTTCCGGTTTCAAAAACCTCAATATATTCTGCCTTGATCTTTTCATCCAGAAACGGAAAAACATCAAAGAGGTTCTGATTGATAAGTGATTCAGCAGTTGGAAGATCTATCCAGACATGGAATGCATTATTTATCAGAAGTATGGTATATGACCGGTCAATCACGTGAACCCCATCAACCATCGCGTTAATTGTTGACCGGTAGAGGAGATCTGATGCACGAAGGTTTTCTTCAAGCAGTTTCAGGTTGGTGATATCCCTGCCTACTGACTGGTATTCAAACACTGTCCCATCTTCCCCAAAAATCGCAGTATCGTTCCACTGGACCCACCTGATGGTTCCATCATGGCAGAGTACTTGCTGTTCTATTGTTGCTGATGGAGTTTCCCTATTTAACAATGAGAGGTGAGTAGCCATAATCTGCCTCTCTTTTTGTGTCATCTCTGGGGTAAATCGTGAACTAAGCATTTCATCGATGCTCTTTCCAAAAAATCGTGCGTATGCATCGCTCACAAACAGGTGACTCCCGTCAGGTTTGAACCTGCATATGAGCTCTGCTTGTGTCTCTACCACTTTGCGATATCGCTCTTCACTATGGAGAAGTTTCTCTTTTTCTTGTTTGAGATCATATACCAGTGTTCTAATACTTGAAACAAGTCTTATCGTGCTCTCCTGAAGACTGCGAAGCTCGATACTGGCACCGGTTCTGATGGTGTGATCGAGGTTTCCACATGCCACTTTGTCGACGTCTTCGACGAGATCTTCAATCGGTCGTGTTATCCTTCGTGAGAGCTGCACAGAAAGCAGCATACCACATATGATGATTATCAGAGCAAGAATGAGATGATTTACGAGTATGCGGTTTAATTTGTCCTCAAGACGATTGTTCTGATACGTGATCTCTGCAACAAGACTCATATCAGCGCCATAGAATCCGTTACGCATATCAATAAGGAGGTATTTTACGACCGACTTATTCTCGGGAAATTCAAACTCTCGACTTTGACGATCAGCGAAAATACTACTGATGATTGAACGTTCCTCGTCTGTTGCGTTATAACTTGGATCACCAACAAGCCTGAAATTTTTTCTAAACAGCCGGGCATGATCGATATCAGGATTGATCTCTTTGATCTGATTCATAACCCTGCGATAATCGAGACGCAACCCCTGCTGTCCGAACTCTGGCTTACTGTATGCAAGTTCCATGACATACTTGTGATCAGGCGTTGGCATGTACGCATACTTTGTCAGGTTCCCGGTATAGTAGTCAGGTACAATCCTACCCGGGTACATTCTGCTCGTATTTCCGATCCTATTTAAAAATTCTACAAAGTCAGGAGAAACAATATTAAAATCTAGCGTCTGATTAAGAGGTTTTGAGCTTTGTACAACAACAGCAGAATGGTTGATGATGGAGATCTCCATCCCAAGTTGCTGGTTGAGATCCTGCAGGTCTATTTGAGAGAGATCTCCACCTGTTTTATTGTACTTCTCCATCGCCAGTGAGAACCCGTTCTCCATCTTGCCATTAAACGAGTTATCATAGTTCTCAAGCCCGGCATTGATGATGCGAAACGAGGTGTTGATCATCTGTTCAGAGTGATCTCTGAGTCTTAGAGAATTATCCTGGACAGCCCCTGCCGTTATGAAATAATTGATCAGAATAATTCCTGTAACGATGAGTACTACGATGCAGAAGATAATGAGTGATATCTGCTGGGACAGTCTCCATCTCTCTAACATTCTCTCTCCTATCCGGTTCTACACCTGATCTGGTTGTTTCCCACGTAGCAGGATAACACTTCCTCAAGGAGTCCCATAGCGATCATCACCCCTCTTCAAACTCCTCCTCTTCTCCGGAGTTTTCATCGTATGATTGGTCAAACTCTCCCTGGTCCTGGTCAGCGACGGGAACATTCTGCATGATAAGATCCCAGGCCTTTTCATCACCTGCATACACTTCAGGCCATGGATCGTATTGGCTCAATGCTGCAAGAAGAGTCCGGACTGTGGCCTCAAGAGAAACATTCCTGGTCTCAAGTGTGGAAATCCTAGCCCGAAGCTCTTCATTGTGGTAACTTTTTGTATCCGCGTTTTCACCGGATGTCAGCACAGCCCCGATGAACCTGTCCATTATTTCATCTGATGGCCAGAAGAGCAGGAATCGTGATGGTCCAAGGATGTGTAAGAGACTTGAAATATCATCGTGTGTGATATCCAACCTGTCTCTGGTGATTATTAAACCGGCAGCATCGCTGCTCTGAAAGTAATCATTTACTTGTTCAAGGCTCTTTACCTGCACCACCTACCTCTCCTGATCATCTTTTGCCTGATCCGGTTTTTTCGTTGGTGTTTTTTTTCCAAGGATCAGAACAGGTAATCCCGGGCTGGCAGGTTTATCTGCGATAGGCCTCACCACTGGCAGAGATTCGTATTGGTGATCGTATATTGTATTGCACGTACCAGAGATCGATGCCTCATCAGATGAGCCCTCCGATTCTGATCAAGGAGTGGGCTTGGTTATTGCAACTAAGTAAAAAAGATATACAAGGTTGAGATTACATTTTCCTGAAGTGGGAATGCGCTGATCAGTGAAAGATATTTACCTCATTTTCACTGCTTCAGGCATAATTTGCCGGGTGTATCTTTCAGAGCACTATCTCGATGATTGTTCCTTGAAGCTGATGGTTACCCGGTTTCCGGGCAGTTAACCGGTATATCCATCATTTATGCCATTGAAATTTGCTGTTGTGAAGATCCACACTCTCCACACAGAGATTTCGATCCGATCTTCATAAAAGACCGGATCTCCAGTGGCATGGTTGTACTTGAGTGTTCAGCCCTCCTGATAAGGGCAGGTCTTTATGGTACAGATGTGCTGATAAGGATTTTCTTTGCAGTATTGCATGGCATCTCTGATAGTCGGAAGGATGGTTCACCCGATTTGC
>NZ_DATMYY010000342.1:0-3785 GCF_035560735.1 Methanospirillum sp. | reverse complement strand
GTCTATCGTACCCCGGTAATAATCAATCCTGAACGCAATTGCAAGATTTGCAGCAAGAGTCCGGGCGACCTTTCCCCTGATTTTCCGGGATGCTGCATGTATTCGCTTATGTTCAAATATGAGACCGTGCTTGGGAGGGGGAGATCCTGATGACAGGTGGGAGAAGAGAGCGTTGCGGGCTCCCAGCACCTGAATTTTTGAAGCAGGCATTCTGCACAACCGACTCATACTACCAACCTCAAGCAGCAACCTTGCAGCAACCAGGGGGCCCACAATATTGCTACAATTTGGTAGGATTTTCTCACATCTCGCTGAAATATCCCGGACGAGTTTACCCCTACTCTCCTTCATGCTCACAAGGTCACGACAGAGTAGTGAGATGCCATCATTTCCGGTGCCTGATGCCATCTCCCTAATCGGATCTATTCTCTTTTTTTGCTTTACTGATGAATCCGGATCACTGTCTCTCATTGAGTGCCAGTAAATAATCTGTTCAGAAAGGCGGTTGATCATCTGGTCCGTCTCACGAAGAATGAGCATGAGTTTTACCAATCTGACCTCTTCAGATGAATTATACTTCTGCAACTCGTTCCGTGACCATATCAGGCAGATTTCACGGAGATAAGAATAATAATCATCCTTATCCTTACAGATTCCTTTGGTAACCGCCTCCTTCCAGGTTGGCAGAATAGAGAATTTTTCCCCATTTTCAATGAACCGGGAATAAAAAATAGTCGGATTGGGTAAGGCTGAATCCCTTTCAGTCTTGAACTCATCATACCAGTGGAAAGAAGAAACCTGCAGGTTATCAGTCTTTTCAGATTGTTTTGAACCCATCAAAAACCCCAAAGTCCAAGTGAATACAGAATAACCGGCAATGTTACAACCCCCATACATGGTACCCGGGACAGATTCAGGAGTCCTGGAATAAGACCTATTCCAGTAGCACATACAAGGATGAATAACCCAAAAGGACCAGAGATCACCCCGCACAATAGAATCACAAATCCTGCAACCAGAGTATTCACCTTTTTTCCATCCAATCCAGAGAACCATTTGGCGCACGATGACATGCTCAGTGTAATCAGATATGCGGCACCTGATGCAATGATGACGATAAGAAGGAGAACCGGAAATGAAGGGGGATCAAGCGAGGAGATCATAACCATAACCCCGTTCCTGGTTCTTTCTATTCCATAGAATGCAGCAAGACCCACAACCACATTTGCACATCCCGCTGCACCAGCGGCAACCAAGTATGTCCGCCTGTTTGTATCATATTTTATTCTTGCATTTATCACGGCTGTCGCTGATGCTGTTGAAAGACCAGGGAGCCAGCCGACAAGCAGCCCGGCTATAGTTCCTGAAAGAGAAGCATACAAAATACTTTTAGTCTCAAGTCCAAGGTTTGCAAATCGCTGCCGTGGAACCTGAGCATGGGAGGATGAGATTAATACAGACAATCCAAAAAGCCCAGTAAGAAGAGGCATCAGAACAGCACTCTCACCGTTCAAGTTCCAGACAAGATACTGAAACCTGAATGCAAAAAGCCCGAGCAAGCCTGATGATGCAAAGAGCAAAAGAGCCCAGAGAACTGATCCTTCCTGAATAATTACCATCCCCATGATCAGAATCAGCAGAGGTCCACAGATCCAGTCGATATACGACTGGATGGGAGTCAGGACAACATATGCCAGTATTGCCACCGGCACTCCGATAATTACACCATAAATACATCCAAGAGCAGAAAGCCTGACAGCTTCTTCCCCTTTCCCTTCCAGTGTCAGGGCGTGTGCCGGGAGCGTTGACAAGGCGGTCCCGGAGTCCGGAATTCCAAAAAATGTAGACGGAATCAGATCTAGAAATGAGTGACCAATAAGCATGGAAAGCAGTGCAGCAACAAGACCTTCAGCTCCGATTAGAGGGATCAATACAGGAGAAAGACCAGCCATGATTCCTGCCATTGTATTTGAATGAATACCAGGAATAAGGCCGCTGATGACACCACACACAAGCCCGAACGCGAGCCCTGACAGAAGAGGAATCATAGGATTCTCATGCATTATAAGTGTGAAGAGAGCTTAAAATAACCGCATATCTGGTCTGCTGACCAGTGATCAGGGGAAGGCATGAAGATCGCAATAACCAGGCTTCGTGGCAAGGAACTGGATGATCAACAGAGATGCGCACGTCGTGGGCATGACTGTTACCCGGTAACACCACTTACAGGTGAGATCGACCAGGATCAGATTGATCTCTTCATAGAGCAGGTGAAGGAAGAGCGATTTGATTGTATATTTTTTACAAGTGCCCTTCCAGCCCATAAAATCGGACCACTTCTTCGAAATTGCCCTCTTCCCCGGGTTATTGCCATAGGTCCGCAAACTGCTAAAGCTCTCCGGGAATCCGGTGTACCCTGTGAAGTATTGTATGAATACTATTCTCGGGCTTTTGTCCCATACTTGGGGGAGTGGATATCTGGGAAAACTATAGGAATACCCAGATCTGATGCTCCAAATCCGGGATTATTACAGGCAATTACTGATGCCGGTGGGATTGTTAAGGAATTCACAATATATTCACTCATACCCACCTACGAGGAACTTAATCTGACACTTGCAGAAGCAGTTCTCTTCACAAGCGCATTATCGTTCAAATCGGCAATATGGAAACGAAGAGAGGATATAGTCATCGTTGCAATCGGAGAAGTAACCGCATCAGCCATGGAAGAAGCAGGGTTACCACCTGATGTTGTTGGCGACGGCTCTCTTGAAGGAACACTTGATGAATTAAACCTCTTTCTCCTGATGAATCCCTGAATTATCATGCAACCGACATCAGACATTAATCCAACAAAAAAACCAGTAATCCCCTTGCCCAACGGAGGGGGGATAATCCTTGTTGACAAACCGAGAGGACCGAGCAGTCATCAGGTGGCAGCATGGGTACGAGAGATGACAGGAGTTTCCCAGGTAGGTCATACAGGGACCTTAGATCCCCAGGTATCAGGTGTTCTTGTTGTACTTCTTGGTAAGGCAGTCCGGCTGACATCTATCCTTCATCTGGATGAAAAGGAGTACATCTGCCTGATGCGCCTGCAGGGTGATGTCAGCCAGCAGGACCTTGAAACAGCAGTTACAGAGTTTACAGGCAAAATATATCAGCGCCCTCCCCGCAGAAGTGCGGTTAAACGTGCACTCAGAATCAGAGAGATACTGGAACTTGAGATCTTAAGCCGTGAGGGGCGTCAGGTGCTACTCAGGGCGAGATGTGATTCTGGAACCTACATCAGGTCACTCTGTCATCATATCGGAATGGCCCTTGGTGTCGGCGCACACATGCAGGAGCTGCGAAGAAGCAGGTCTGCTGATTTCAGGGAATCGCAGATTCATACTCTTCATGATGTTCGTGATGCGGTAGAAGCAGCAAAAGCTGGAAATCCGGATATTTTGTCAGGAATGCTACTGCCGATGGAGAACTCAATAAAGCATCTGCCCACTGTAACAATCAAAGATTCAGCAGCCGGAGCAATCTGTCATGGAGCACGCCTCTCAATGAGAGGGATCGTTAAAACGGACTCATTTCAGATGGAGGATTTTGTTGCAATCTTTACTGACTCCGGGGAGCTAATAGGTATCGGTGAGGCACTTATGAGTGCATCCCGGATTATTCCCGGTGAAAAAGGACTTGCAGTTGCCCCACGAATAATATTTCCGGATGTTGATGCATATCCTGCAATATGGAAGGGTCACTCAGCATCGGGTGAGACCAGTAAGGCTTAAATC
>NZ_DATMYY010000341.1:0-4397 GCF_035560735.1 Methanospirillum sp. | reverse complement strand
TATGTATCAGGATTTTATCATAATTCAAAAAATATTTCCGCGGATTAAAGACGATAGGCGTTCAGCCCTCCCTACGAGTAGAGGAATAATGTTTCAGAAAAATCACCCTGAACAAATAATAACTCAGGTAATGTAGAGTAGTGAGTGAAATGCGGTTAAAAATTGCAATATTCTGCTGGGAAAGTCTGTACTCTGATCGGGTTGGAGGACTATCCAATGCTGCGACCTATCTGGCACAATCTCTGGCAAAAAAACATGAGGTGCATTTTTTCACCAGAGGGGATCAGGACTTTGAGATGAGTGGTGTCTTCTACCATGTGTGGAGACCACATGGGTCAAACGTTGTAGAGTATTGCTCTGACCTCTCTCACGGACTGGTAAACCGATTCAATCAGTACGATGAGAAACCATTTGATATTCTTCATTTTCATGACTGGCACGTTGTTGAAGCAATGCATCTTCTCAGTCATCGCAGGACTATCTTCACCTACCATTCAACCGAGTTTGGCAGAAACGGGGGAGTACATGGAGACTGGTGGGAGTACCATGAAATCTGTGGAAAAGAGTGGTATGCCGGGCAGATAGCAAAACGTTGCCTTGCGGTTTCGGGTCAGCTCAGACAGGAGGTGATAGATCTCTACAAAGTAGACCCTGGAAAGATACGGGTGATTCCAAACGGAGTAGTAAAAGAGCAGTTTGATGTCAGTATCAATCAGGGAGCTATAAAAAAGACCTATGGAATTCATTATCTTGCTCCTCTAGTCCTCTTTGTTGGTAGAATGGTATACCAGAAAGGACCGGATATTCTTGTTGATGCAATTCCCATGATCTTAAACCGGTTCTGGAATGCTCAATTCATTCTCGCCGGTAGCGGGGGAATGAAAGACTGGCTGATAAGCAGGACAGAGGGAATGCCAGTGCAGTTTCCCGGGTTTATTACAGATTCAGAGTACGTCAGGCTTTTGCATGCAAGCGATATTGTTGTAATTCCAAGCAGGAATGAACCATTTGGGATTGTTCTCCTGGAAGCTTGGAGCGCTAACAGACCAGTTGTGGTAACCAGAGTAGGCGGTCTTGCGGAAAATGTTGAACATGAAGTCACCGGACTTGTTGTCGATCCAACTGCAGAAGGAATCGCGTGGGGGGTGAATCACTACCTGGAGAATCAGAATGAACGAATCAGACTCGGGAGGGGAGGATACAACCAGGTAGACAGGCGATTCTTCTGGGACTCGATCGCTGATCAGATCATGAACGTCTATAATGAGACCTGACTGAAGAGATGGCCTGCTACAAAGCCTGATTTCTCACTGATGGCCGCAACACATAAACAATGTACTTAAAGATCCAATACTTTACCGGCATCATGCTTGCTGTTACCGGGTGATATTACTGAATCCTGATCAAAATCTGAAGAATGTTCCAACCAATATCAGGTATGGGCGTGAACTGAGAGATCCTGTAATTTCAGGGAGTCGTGAGTTCCTGATGACAGATGGTGAGATGTATTGTTCTTCATCATTTGCCGGTAATACAAGGCGGTATCATGGGCTCCTTGTACAAAAGGGGATGATACTGATAAGTTCACTTCATGACGAAGTAAACGGAATCAGGCTCTCACCAGGTTACTGGGGGGATACCTTTGTTGAAGGAGGACTCCCCTGGACACTTGGCGCATTATTATACCCTGTAACCCAGGAGTTTGCAATCCCAGGAGTCATGATTCGCAGATCCTTCATCCTTGACAGGAGTCTTACGATCAGATATGAAATAACTGGGACTGCATCACTGAGGATCAGGCCTCTTATGACAAGCCGGGCTGTGGAAGATCTTTTAGACAACCCAGATGTTAACGCCGAAATTATTGAAGGATCGCTGATTTTAAACGGATGTGCAGTCAGGTCAGAACTCAGGTTCTCGGAAGAGAGGCAGAGGTATCTGAATGCCAGGTATCCTCGTGAAGAGGAGCGTGGCTATGATTCAGTAGAAAATCTTATCTCACCAGGATACTTTTCCGGGATCATCACCAATGGAACTGTTGAGATTCGGTTTGCTCCTCTTGGTGCTGGATTAGAACTCAACAATGATTCAGAGCCTTATATATCTCAGGATATCCTTGACCATGCATCCCGGTTGTGTATAAAGGGAACTGAGATCCTTGCCGGTTACCACTGGTTTGCCGAGACCTGGGGTCGTGATACTTTTATCAGTCTTCCGGGGCTTTTGCTTGAAACCGGCCGATTCAGGGAAGCAGAGGATGTATTCAGATGGCATCTTGCACATCAGAAAAGCGGATTGATATTGAATCGTTATCCCTACTCATATAATTCTTCAGATGCAACACTCTGGTTCTTCTGGGCTCTCTTTCAGTATATACAAAAACTTCCCGGCTCTCCCTTTGTTGCAACCATCAGGCATGAACTCGAAGAACTCATCAGTGAGTACCCACAAAACGGAGTGGCTTTGCTGGAAGGGAACCTGATTAGAGTCGTTAATGGCTCTACCTGGATGGATACTCCTGCCACTCCACGAGGCGGAATGCCTATTGAGATCAATGCCCTCTGGATACTCGCTCTTGAACTTATGGAGTATCTGAAATTCTCAACACCGGTTAGTTCCCAGGATGCCCATAAAGAGTTTCAAAATTTCTGGAACCCCGATACCGGGTGTCTGTATGACAGGCTTATGCCTGATGACCCGACAATCAGATCAAACCAGATTGTTGCACTGGCATTTGGGTTAATCCCATTTGATGACGGACACCATGCCCTGGGAGTTATCGAGAAAGAACTGCTCACGCCTTACGGGCTCAGAACATTGTCACCTTCAATAGCAGGATACCATGGCAGATATGCAGGTGATATCTCGTACCATAACGGAATGGTCTGGCCATGGCAGACTGGTTTTTACATCGATGCTCTTATCCAATACGGAGCAGATAATGAGAAGGTACAGTCAATGATTACCCCGTTATGGAACTATTTCCTGACCGACGGAACTGGAATGATTCCTGAGATGTTTGATGGAGATGCCCCACATGAGCCTGCCGGAGCAATCTGTCAGGCTTGGAGTATTGCAGAACTTATCAGGGCGAGAAATTCAATAATCAGATGGACAGGGAAGACAGGACCTGAAAAAGTTGATACAGATAATTACCTGTTTGCATGAATGGAATGATGGGATTATACTATAGTGATAATTATTTTCCGATCTCAAGTTCACTAACCAGGCCATAGATATATATCCACACACAGATAGAAGGTGATTTCACTGATGATCAGATCTTCCTGCCGTTATCTCCTGGCTACGTTTTTCATTTTGATAATTTTTACCGTACAGGGATTTGCAGTGCCAGGAACGAATGAGGGTGGATCAGGCAATTATTCACTTTCTGCTGATCGATGTGATCCTTTAGTAAGTAATACTACTATTTCTGCATCAGCATCCTGGCCTTCCCCGGTTCTTCTCTCAATGTACCCGAACTCGGTGCTTGCTGCAGGAAGTACCTTTACTCTCACAATTGATGGCAATAACTTTCTTCCAGAGAGCAAAGTGCTCTGGGATGTTCAGAACAGGACAGGAACATATCTCTCATCACACCAGATGACGGGCATAATCACAGCATCTGATATCGCTACACCGGGTCAGCATTATGTGAGAGTACAGAACCCGGGAGTTTGCGGTGGAGACTCTAATCTTGGGATATTTGCAGTGAGTGACAATGGACAGTCTTTCCCATTGTATACACAACCCCTGAATGTCTATCTCCTCAAAGCTGGAACAGGAAAGGGAGCCGTACTAGTAAGATCTCTCTCCGGGGGTCTCTCATCATTCAATATGACCATTTATTCAGATAAGTCTGCTCCATTCTCGTTCTACATCCTCTCATTGCCATCATGGGTGACAGATCCCAGAATAACAGTTCTGGATGATCATCGGATCCAGGTCACCGGAAGCGATGGGAATAACGTAATAACCGCTATATCCACAGATGTGTCCCTGGCGAACCTCTCGTTCATCGGTGGTGAAAACGGTTCCGGGTACCTGCATTGTATCCTGAACTCAGCAACTGCTGATGACGGTACCACATATGGAAGTGGATACACCGCTTTTCCGGTGCAGGTAAAAAACCTCCTTCAGTTTAATTCAACATCAGGTCAGGCATATCCACTTCCCAGGGATTTAAACGGTGACAGTTTGTATGAGGATATTAATGGGAATGGAAGATCTGATTTCAATGACATCGTGACTTTTTTTAACCACATAGATAGAGTCCATTCAGATCAACCATGGTGGGTTTTTGATTTTGACCAGAACGGGTACATCAATCTACACGATGTTGTGACTTTGTTTCAGATGAATCTGCAATGAGACTAGCGGGCAATAGTAGAATTATT
>NZ_DATMYY010000340.1:0-16631 GCF_035560735.1 Methanospirillum sp. | reverse complement strand
GGATTATATTATGCACAATTTATTACGCACAATTGCATGAGCGGACTTTTGCCTTTGAGGTTATCTGCTTGACACTCACCGGATCAGGGGCTGAAGCCTTATTGTTATCTGTAGCCACTCCCTCATCCTGACCACGGGCTGCTGATACTGTCAGGGTGTATTCTCCGGTTGGGACCCCATTAGGAATAAGATAATTTGGTGATACCACTCGTTCTTCTCCAGCTTTAAAGGATGAGACCATATTGTTTTTTGAGATTAACTGGTACTTCCCGAGAAATGCCTGAACCTGCAATGGTTGTGTGTTCGTATCATCGGCACCTGCATTCCGTATCGATATATTCGGGGCCATGTATGTTCCCGGCTCTATCCATGAGGTCTGGGCAGGCAATGATATTTTTGTTATCTCGTAATCAGGGCCAGTTATATTATCAGCTTTAGTTGTCTGATTTAGAGATGAATTCGATACTGCCAAACTGGCAGGGGTGCAGATAATCAGGAAAGTCAGGATAATGAGGAGAAGGTATGGTTTGATCATCATCGAAAATATTGTTCCATGAAATATAAAACGTACTTTATATCGATGTCTTATTTTGCATATACAGGATCACCTGCTACAGTATCATGGATGAATGATGGAATACATTCCCTGCTAAAACATCCCCTTACAGATTCTTCTGGATAATATCTGGTAAATCTCCCCTCACGTTCTATACGGATCAATCCATCATCAGTGAGGTTCTGGACACTCCGCGTCACTGTTGGTCCTGCAACTCCGAGAAGATCTGCCAGTTCGCCACGAGTGAGACCCGGTTGCCTGAAGATGATCATGAGTATTCGCGAGCTAGCAGCTGTCAGCATCCTTGACCGGAGGACCTGTTCTTCTGCCGAGTATTTTCCATGATTTTCGAAATAATGGCAGACCCCTCCGATTGTAGTTGTCTGTATCTTTCCCCCGTCATAGAGCCTTTCCAGATGATAACGGAGGGTACTTTCATTCATCCCGGTACTATCAGTGAGCTTCCTGAGATCGACCCCCGGTGAAGCAACGATCTCATCGTAAATCTGTCGTCTGCTATCATGCTCAAGCAGATTTCTGTTAGTTATCCTGCGATATCCACTGACAGCATATCTGCGAAGCCTGTCAAGCAGGCTTGAAGGCTGCGTTACGGTTGCCATCAATGATCCACAGGCTCCGTTGCACGAACTCGTGGGAGTTGAGGCTGCTGTTGAAGCTGCAGCTGTTTTGCAACTGCAAGTATGGATTCCCCCCTGACTGGTCATAGTCATATGACAAGTGGGCCGACCGGATGAGTCTGGTGTACAACAGGCACTTTTTCGTTCCATCGGAAACGGTGAGATACCTGCTAACACCGCGAGCATGAGAAAACCGATAATCATCACACCCGCCAGCAATTTCATACGTACTCGTTATATGCGAAAGTATATTATGTTTCACAATCGTGACGGTTTAGGCTGATGCGAAGTTCTCTCGTGTGCTGATTTGCTCAACGGTTTACAAGTCGTTCTCTCAGTCTGATAATCCGGTCTCTGGCCTCCCGTGTTGCTGACTCATCTTTCCTGATTGACAATTCCAGAATATCTCCCTCTTCAAACTCTCCCACATACTTTCGTGGGAACTGGATCATCTCGTCCGGGTGATCACGGGGAATCAGAATGAGATATCCATCTTCAATCCGGTCAATGGTCATCACCACTGTTTTGCTCGCATCCACCATGGTTATACTCCGCATGAGAGGCAGCAGGAGTTTGATCTGCTCTCCTGGCTTTTGCACACTCCCTGCATCTGTGAACAGTTACAATCTGTGGAAGGGCTGGATGTTTTCTCTGATTTCACAATGAGATTCTTTTGATCAGCAGTCACTGTGATTGTCCCTTCCTGATCAGTCCGGTAAATCTGTGAACCGGCATCGGTAAGATACTTTACCGGATCCTTCTGTGGGAAACCATACTCGTTTCCGGCCTCAAGTGATATGATTGCAATCTCTGGAGATACAGCCTCAATAAACCTTCGCCCTGAAGAATGTCTGCTTCCGTGATGGCCGACTTTGAGCAGGTCTGCTTTGAGATCTCTTCCTTCTTTGAGAAGTTTGTCTTCGACTGGAATCCCAGCATCACCCATGAGCAGGAATTTCCTGTCTCCTGAATTAATTTCAAGGACGATTGAGTTGTCGTTGAGATCTCCTGAATATGTGAAACCAGGATTGAGAACACTGATAGTGACAGCAGGGTCGAGATCTATCTGATCCCCTTCATGAACCACCCGGTATGGAATCTTAAATTTCTCAATCGTTTTCAGAAGCACTTCATATGTCGGGGTGGTGTGAGAATCACCTGCATCTATGAAAATTCCTGTCTTTTCCTGTTTAAGCACGGTAGGCATTCCTCCGATATGGTCACTGTGCGGGTGGGTTGCCACCACTACATCCAGAGAGGTGATGTTTCTGGTTTTGAGCCAGTCTATGATACCCGGCCCTGCTTCATAAGGACCGGCATCTACGAGCATTGTTTTGTTATGGATCTGCACAAGGCAGGCATCACCCTGTCCGACATCAAAAAAGGTGAGATTCAACTGGGTATTTCCATCGCTAGCGATACATCCAGAGGATAAGGTAAAAAGAAAGATAATTCCTGCAATAATAAGGAATTGCGATCGCATCACTGTCAAGATACCATATCTTCACTCCCATCTGATTTGGGTATTTCCAAAAGTGGGTAATTATCGGCAACGGCCGATAAGGCGGGAAAGGTGCTCGGCAGTGATCAGGCCGATCACTCTTCGCTTGTCATCTACTACCGGCAGTGCTGAGATATGGTTTAGTTCCATCCGTTTGACTGCACTATCAACCGGCTCATCAGGTGATGTATAGAAGACATTTCGGGTCATGATCTCATCAAGAGAGGTAAACTCCCGTGCCACCGACCGTGAGATATCCCATGATGTGACAATTCCGGTGAGTGCTCCCTCTGAGTCGACCACTGGCAGATGGTTGACTGACTGAGAAATCATGAGTTCAGCAGCCTCCTTGATTGTTACATCCTCTTTCAGGGTAGGGACCTGGATTTTCATCACATCAGTAATAGTTAGTGATGAAAGGAACCGCCCAAGAAGGTAGTTCATCTGTCCTTCTTCAAGCAGGAATGCATCATGCCCGTAATTTGACCTGATCTCACAGTATTCCACATCAGCACTGGCTGATGAAAGTGCTGTCACGATCTCCTGGGAGAGGTATGGGGGATATAACCAGTCTGAAGAGACCGAAACGATCAGGAATTTTGCTTTTACATTGTGGAATGCTTCGGTGAGGGAGTCATTAATGGTGAGGTCAAAGTAGTCTATGGCCTTGGTTATATACAGGTATGAGTTTGCATCAAACCGCTGGGTAAACCGATCGCCCTGGTAATGCAGGTAACTCTCAACCTGGAAATCAGTAGTGAATTCATAACTGAGTTCGTCTTTTCCCTGCAGACCCCTGCCAAACTTCTGATGCATCGATTCATCAGATAGATAGGTGATATGCCCTATCATCCTGGCAAGTGAAAGTCCTCTGGCAGGTGGGAACCCCTCATAGTAATCACCATGGTTCCAGTCAGGATCAGATCTTATTGCACTTCTGGCAACTTCGTTAAAAGCGATCTGCTGTGGAGTAGAGTATGCAGTACTTGCTATCACCACAACCCTGCTTGCAAGGTCTGGGTACAGCACTGACCACTTGAGTGCCTGCATCCCTCCCATCGATCCACCAATGACTGCAAAAAGACGCTGAATATTGAAGTGCTCAAGAAGTCGACGCTGGGCATGAACCATGTCTCCGATAGTGATAACCGGGAAGGAAAGACCATATGGCTTGTTAGTAGCCGGATTGAGTGATGAAGGACCGGTAGTCCCTTTACAACCACCCAGGACATTTGAACTGATAATAAAGTATTGATCAGTATCAAATGCTTTGCCCGGACCTATGGCGATATCCCACCAGCCTGGTTTTTCACTTCCTGTGTGATACCCGGCTGCATGAGCATCACCTGACAAGGCATGACAGACAAGAATAGCGTTTGATCTATCGCGATCAAGAGTACCGTATGTTTCATACGCAATAGTGAGTTCAGGGAGAACCTCTCCACTTTCCAGTGTGAGAGGTTCTTTGAAGGTCACCTGTTCGGTTTTTACCGTTCCAACAGATCCACGAATCATGTAGGTCAGATCTGAGCTAATGCTTGATCCAGATCCTCAATAATATCTTCGACATTCTCTATTCCGATTGAGAGTCTGATGTAATCCGGAGTTACTCCGGTTGCAATGAGTTCTTCTGGAGTAAGCTGCTGATGGGTCGTGGATGCCGGGTGGATCACAAGGCTCTTTGAGTCTCCGATGTTGGCAACATGGGAGAAGAGTTTCAGAGCGTTGATGACCTTCTTTCCTTCCTCAACTCCTCCCTTGACTCCGACTCCAAGAAGAGCACCATATCCGTGCTCAAGATATTTGGATGCAACTGCATTAGTTGCGTTGTCTGTAAGTCCTGGATAGTTGACCCAGGCAACCTTGGGGTGTGCCTTCAGGTGCTTTGCAACTGCAAGGGCGTTCTCTGAGTGCTGTTTTACCCTGAGTGGGAGTGTCTCAAAGCCCTGGAGCAGAAGGAATGCATTGAATGGTGAGAGTGCTGCACCGAGATCACGAAGTAGTGAGAGCCGGATCTTGAAGACAAATGCGACGTTTCCAAGCCCTGCAAAGTCCTTGAAGACATCCCAATACACAAGTCCGTGGTAACTTGGATCAGGTTCTGAGAACTCTGGGTATTTTCCATTGCCCCAGTTGAACTTTCCTGAATCAACAATCAGTCCACCGATGGAGTTACCGTGACCGCCAACAAACTTGGTTGCAGAGTGGACAACGATGTCGACACCATGCTCAATGGGCTTGACCAGGCCGACAGCAGACGTGTTGTCTACAACAAAGGCGATTCCTGCCTCATGAGCAATATCAGCAATCTTGCGGAAGTCAGGCACATCAAGTTTCGGGTTTCCGAGAGTCTCTGCATAGATTGCACGGGTCTTTGGGGTTATCGCTTTTCTGAATGCTTCAGGGTCCTGGGAGTCTACAAAGATAACCTTGCGTCCGAGTTTTGCAAAGGTGTAATGCAGAAGTGTGTAAGTACCACCGTACAGATTGTTTGCAGCTACGATCTCATCGCCAACCCTGGTGATGTTGAGAAGGGCGTATGAGATAGCAGCCTGACCAGAGGCCACAGCAAGTGCCCCGGATCCACCTTCAAGTGCTGCGATACGCTTCTCGAGCACATCGGTGGTTGGGTTCATCAGGCGTGTGTAGATGTTTCCGAGCTCAGAGAGTCCGAAGAGTGCTGCAGCATGGTCAGCATCACGGAACTGGTAACTGGTGGTCTGATAGATTGGTACGGCGAGTGCTCCGGTTGTTGGATCCGGGACCTGTCCTGCGTGCAGTGAAGTTGTTGCGTCTCTGTCTTTTTTGTCAGTCATGGTAATCAGTGATTTTACTGTTTTGAAATTGGTAGTTCGTAATGTTCTGCGATCTCGGTGAATGTATCGGCAAGGTATCTGACCTTCTCCCAGGAGAGCCCGTAGGTTGAGAGTTTCCAGGTTCGGGTTGCCCCTGCAAACTCTCCTACGATCCCTTTTGCAGAGAGTGCGTCTGAGAGGAAGAAGCCGCGACGTTTGTGGGTCGATGCTATCTTGTCAAAACTGCCGGTTGTATCCACTTTTGTCAGTGCATGCTTTCGGGGGTACTCAGAGAGAACGCGGCTTCCGTCAATAGCAAGCAACCGGTCAACAAAGAAGTTGATCTTCTTGACCTCGTCGTCCCAGTGGAGTGTCCGCTCTTTCACTTCAGGGAATGAAGCCATCATTGCGATAAGATTGGATCCCATCAGCGTGCATCCGACCATCTCTACTTCTTTAATTCCGAACTTGCGTTTGGTGACATCTCCGACCATCTGGGTGGTACGGAAGACTTTGTCTGCCCATTCGCTCGTCGTCGCCAGCACCCCTGAAGGTGCCGGAGAAGCCATACTCTTATGGCCGGAACCGACTACAAAGTCTGCCCCGACAGCCTTTCCGTCGACAGGCATGACTCCGACGGTGTATGCACCGTTATAGAGGAAGGGGATATCGTAACTGTGTGCAACCTTTGCGATCCCTTTGACATCATGTTCGTTGGCGAGCTGGTAGTCATAGTGATCGATCATCACCAGGGTCGGGAGTTTTCCGGTCTCCTGCTTTACCTGTTCTATCTTTTCAGCAGTTGCATCAGCGGTGATGATATTGTCCTTGTTTAAGGGAACCTCCTTAACAACTCCTCCTGCGCCTTCCACAGCGAGAAACTCGGTGTAGTGTGCAAATGCAGATACTATTACTGAGTCACCCTTCTCGACGACTGTCTGGGCAACTGCCTGGAACCCTCTTCGTGCTCCTGGCACAACCCGTGCCTGATCCATATTGACGAACTGGGCGAGCTGGGTGTGAAAGTCTGCGATTGGAGGTTTTGAGATCTTATCCAGCCTGAATGGCTTTCGGCAGGCATCACAGGTAGAGTAGCCGTCACCGTAGGCGATGATCGCCTGACGGGCTGCTAGGGTCAGCCGTCCTGCTGCCTGGATTGGCTGAATATTGATATTCTCTTCCTCACGTGTTCTGACTTCGATCGATCCGGCAATTTTTCCTGGTTTTTTCCCGGCAGTCCCGGTTTCAAGGGCCTGGATAATCCCTTTTAACTCTGAGATCTTCTCTTTCAGTTGTGTCTCTTCCTGCTGGTTGAGGCCCGATGGGAGTCCGTCCCGGATCACCTGTCGTGCCTCTTCCAGTTTGAAGAGTGCTGCAAAGATAAGATCTGTGTTCTTTTCCATCTCCTTTCCTTACCTCATAACGGGATTATCGTTTCTGTCACAATCGTGAACTATCCTATAGGTTATCGCGGGAGTATAAAAGGAATAAGAATCCGGCTAAATTTGATCTGATTCCATTCTCTGTTGATTTAATAAATGGTGAAAAAATGAGTTTTTTGTGAGATTCTACATAACCTCAAAACGATCCATCTCCCTGTGTTAAGGGATGTGATTTGCCAAAATGAGGGGAATATTTCTTTAGAGAGAAAAATGGGGACGGATAATTGGATTATGTTGAGCAGGTTTCATCTTCAATCCCATGGTGGTCATGTGAATGAGGATTCTTCTCTACCCAGGGTTCAAGCCCGTGCTTTACCCGGTAATCGTTGATAGCCTGGTGAATACCCTCTTCTGCAAGCACCGAGCAGTGCATCTTAATAGCTGGAAGCCCTTCAAGTGCCTCGGCGACTGCCTTGTTTGAGACCTCCCATGCTTCTTCAAGGGTTTTTCCCTTGATCATTTCAGTTGCCATGCTGCTGGAGGCAACCGCTGCTCCACATCCGAATGTCTGGAACTTAACCTCGGTAATGATGTTGTCCTTCACAGTGAGGAAGATACGCATGATATCACCGCAGGTCGGGTTTCCTACTTCTCCAACACCATCAGCTTCTGTTATCTCCCCCTGGTTGCGGGGGTTCATGAAATGATCCATTACTTTTTCGCTATACATTACATGACCTCTTTTTATGATCTGCGTACAGGGGAGACATCTCCCGCAGTCGGATTACGACCTTCTGGAGTTGTTCCAGGACGTAATCTACATCTTCTTCGGTGTTTTCTGCTCCTAGCGTGAGTCTGAGTGAGCCGTGTGCCGTCTCCGCAGGAAGCCCGGTAGCCAGAAGAACATGAGAAGGCTCAAGCGAACCTGATGTACAGGCACTCCCGGTTGATGCGCAGATTCCGAAGTGATCGAGGAGCAGGAGCATGGATTCTCCTTCAATAAAATCAAAACTCACATTCAGATTGCCGGGAAGTCTCTCTTTTGGGTGTCCATTCAGCCTTGTGTTTGGAATGGTCTTAAAAATCCCCTCAAGCAGGCGGTCTCTGAGCGCTGAAACCCGCTTGTTCTGCTCATCCATTCTGGCAATGGCACGTTCAATAGCAAGACCGAGACCAACAATTCCTGGAGTATTTTCTGTACCTGCCCGTCTCCTCTTTTCCTGGCCTCCTCCATGCAGGAGGTTGTCAATTCTGACACTTTTCCTGATATAGAGAGCACCGATACCTTTGGGGCCGTAAAACTTGTGTGCAGAGAGTGAGAGGAGATCGATCTGCATCGCTGCCACATCGATTGCCACATTACCGATCGCCTGAACAGCATCGGTATGGAAATACACTCCGTGTTCACGACATACTTTTCCGATCTCAGCAATAGGTTCGATAGTGCCGATCTCATTGTTTGCAAACATGATCGTGACCAGGATGGTCTGATCAGTAATTGCATCCTTGAGATCACTGATTCGCACCTGTCCTGTCTCATCCACCGGGAGGTACGTGACTGAGAATCCCTGCTTTTCGAGGTATTCACAGGTATGAAGGACTGCATGGTGCTCAATGGCACTGGTGATGATGTGGTTGCCTTTCTTCCGGTTGGCAAAGGCAATCCCTTTTATTGCCCAGTTGTCAGCCTCAGTTCCACCGGATGTAAAGTAAATCTCATCAGGTTGTGCACCCAGTGCCGCTGCTACCTGACTTCTTGCTTTATCAACCGCTGTTTTTGATTCGCGTGCAATGCGGTACAGGGATGATGGGTTACCATACCCTTTTGAGAACCATGGGATCATTGCATCGACGACCGCTGGGTCGGTAGCGGTTGTTGCAGAATGGTCCATGTACACGATTCGTTCTGCAGTCATAGGTTACGCCAGTTCTGTGATGTGCTGTTATCAGACGATTAATACAAGGAGCCCTTTACCTATAGCCCTTTTCTGATCTCTTCACGGGTCCTGAAGGATCGGCTCTGTCTTGATTTTGAAACTTCAATCATGCGTTCGAGAGGGGCTCGTGCGGCATCCATAAGGTTCTGTTCCAAAACCACCTCACCTGATCCGGTCATCAGGCAGGTTTTGATCTTCTCAAGCGTTATCTGTTTCATAGGAGCACAGATTCCTGCAACTGAAAAGAACTTCTTTCCCACAACTTCTGACCGCAGCCGGTGGAGCATGCCGGATTCAGTGCCGATGATAAAGGATGATGCCGATGCATCACGGCAGTACCGTGTCATCCCGCTGGTTGAACAGACCGCATCAGCCATATCGATGATATCAGGTCTGCATTCCGGATGTGCCACAAAGAGTGCATCTGGATGAAGACTCTGCATAGCATCGACACTTTCCCTGGTGATGGCATCATGGACATAGCAGTACCCTGCTGCAGGGATTATCTCCTTTTTTGTAAACCTGCTCACATATGCGGCAAGGTTCCTGTCTGGAAGGAAAATCACCTGGTCTGCTTCAGCTGACTCAACAATCTCGATTGCGTTTGCAGAGGTACAACAGATGTCACTCACAGCCTTGGTTGCAGTTGTGGTGTTGACATAACTGACCACTTCTGCTTCAGGGTACTGTTTTCTGAGCTCTATTGCTGCCTGCTCTCCTGCCATATGTGCCATCGTGCATCGGGCCTGTGGATCCGGTATCAGGACGCGTGCCTGCGGATTTAAGATCTTCGCGGTGTCAGCCATAAAGTCAACACCACAGAAGAGAATTGAATCTGCATCGGTCTCCTGAGCCACTCTGGCCAGTTCAAGTGAATCACCGATTCTCTCTGCGATCTGATAGATCTCAGGTGACTGATAGTTATGGGCAAGAATAAGAACCCCCTGCCGCTCAGCAATATCCCGAATCTCGATGATGAGATCCTGGTTACATGCCGGCTCCGCTGGTTCTTCGTCTGATGGAAGCGCTTTCACGATTGTGATAATTATCTGCATCCTCCTCCGGGATAATGCCCACGGTCCCGGCAGTGTCAGCATCCATGAGATTCTTAACCAACTGGCGATACATGGTAGTACATCATGGGAGGATATCAGATCAGATGAATGTCGACCGGATCAGGCAGGAAACTCCTTTAACCCAGGAGGTCATTTACCTCGACAATGCTTCGACAAGCCTCTCTCCACAACCGGTCATCGATGCAATGGTGGAGTACGAAACCCATTACCGTGCCAATGTGGGACGCGGAGTTCATAGACTCTCGCAGATAGCAGGTCAACTCTACTGGGACGCCCATGAAACTGTGAACCGGTTCATCGGAGGGGAGGGCGGAACACCGGTCTTTGTCAGGAACTGTACTGAAGCGATCAACATGGTCTCACGCGGCCTGACGTTCAGGCCAGGCGATGAGATAATTACAACTGTTACTGATCATCACTCCAACCTGCTTCCTTGGTATGCCCTTCGGGAAAAGGGTGTTACTGTGAACGTACTATCTCCTGCCAGAAATCCTATGGCCGGAATAACTTCTGATGATATTTCATCAACTATAACAAAAAATACCCGGCTTGTGGCTGTCAGCCATGCTTCAAACGTACTAGGCACTGTCGAACCTGTCAAAGAGATTGCAGAGATCGCCCATGATAATAATGCCCTCTGTCTCGTGGATGGTGCCCAGTCCGTTCCCCATATGAAGACAGATGTAAAAGATATCGGCTGTGACTATCTCTGTTTTTCAGGTCACAAGATGCTCGGCCCCACCGGGACCGGTGTGCTCTGGATGGCTGAAGATAGTTTGGAACCTCTGCTTCTTGGTGGGGGAATGATTGATGATGTTACCACTGATGGGTACCTCGTTGCATCAGGGTATTCAAAGTATGAGGCAGGGACGCCAAATATTGCAGGTGCATTCGGCCTTCGGGCAGCAGTAAAATATCTCAGTGCTATCGGGATGGATGCGATTGAAGCTCATGAAGATGTTCTTACGAGAAAATTACTCTGCGGGTTATCGGGAATAGAGGGAGTAACGCTCATCGGGCCTCATGAAGGGGAGAAGAGGATAGGGGTTGTTTCGTTTATTGTTGAGGGTCTGCACCCTCATGAGGTGGCCCATATTCTGGATGATCAGTATTCTATCATCGTAAGATCAGGGCATCACTGTTGCATGCCGCTTATGAAATATCTTAATCTTCCTGATGGGACAGTGCGGGCCAGTTTATACCTGTATAATACTGAAGAAGAGATTCAGACTCTGGTTGAGGGTGTCAGGGAGATTGTTGAAGGGGTATGATCAATCCTGTCCGGTCGATGAATTGTTCTTGTACTCTTTTTGCTCTTTGAGTACCGTACAGACCTGGCAAATTTCTCCTGATCCAGGCCACCCACAGACTTTGCAATTTTCCAGTGGCTGAAGTTTCACTTTGTTTTTGAGTCGTGATCTGATCTCTTCCTCAGCATGGGCAAGATTTCTCATCGAACCGGGGTGCTCCTGTTCAAACCGGTTTAGGAGTCTTCGGACTTCTCCTCTGAGTGCGTCACCTGCATACGGGCATTCAGGAAGATCCATAAATAGATCAGAAAGGATTGCATAGAGAGTCACCTCTCTCTCGCTTACTGATGCAAATGGTTTGATGCGGCGTGCAAACTGTGATGTTCTTCCTGAACCTGCGAACACTTTCTTGATATCAGCAGAGAAGGCGTTCATGAGTGTTGTCTGTGCATGATCATCCTGGTTATGGCCGGTCGCAAGGAGACGGACTCCTTCCTGCTGTGCGAGAACTTCAAGGGCACGTCTCCTTAAAATTCCACAGATGGTGCATGCTTTCCTGCTCGAACTTTTCATGAAATCATCGAGACTCAGGCCGAACAGATCAGGAAAGGTGATGATTCGGTGTTCAACATTGAGTCTGGAGCAGACATCCTTGGCATGCCTGATGGTCTCTTCACGGTACCCGCCAATCCCTTCGTCAACAGTGAGGGCGATAAGTCTGGATGGTATTTTCTCTTTTAGTACAACCAGGGCAGCAAGTAGTGCTGTGCTGTCTTTTCCTCCACTGAATGCAACCCCTATGATCTCTGGAAGAGGCTCCTCTTGCATGAGCCTGCTCAAAACTCTGGACTCAACCGACTCTTTGAGGTGCCGGCTGCAGAGATGGGTCCCGCTCTCCCTGTCCAGGTACACAGCCTGGCCTGAGCAGTGTGAACAGACCGGTTTACCCTCCATGAGATATCCTGATGAGTCTGATGGAATCACTATCATTCCCTATTGTGTCCTCGGGAATGATCTCCCCGTCCCGTGAGACGAGAAGTTCAAGCGGGTTGAGTCCCTGCTCCTGAATAATTGCCTCTATCGTCCTTCCTCTTGAAGCAATTTCTATCTCGTGTCCATCAGGGAAGATAAGTTTCATAGTTTCTCCCTGTTTTTGTGCCTGATTGGAGTATTAACCTTGGGTTTGTAGCAATGTGATTTCAGAATTTTCAATCCTTGCATATCTCATTATGCGGTTTACGTCTGGTGAAATGGATCTTTTTTTACATCAATTTCTGAAAGAAAAGTATGGAGATCCAGATACCAACCCTGGTTGGTACTGATATATTCAACCGATCTGGCTTAAATTAAAAAAGAGAAGAGAATCTTAAAGACAGAGTACACGTCTCGGATACGTCCGATTTAATGGAAGGGAATACACCCGCTCGAGAAAATCTGAAAGTTCACTTCGTACCTGATCAGGTTCAATAATTCCATCAATACACCCTGATTCTACATGGAGTCTTGGATTCGCAGTTGCTTTTACTGCGTCTACCACCTCTTTTATCTTTTGAAGAGTAAAACCACCCTCTTCTGCCAGCTTTGAAGCAGCTCTAGTACCGTATATGGTCAGTTCTGCATCAGGAAATGCCAGCAGACGGTCAGGCTCAAAACCTGTTCCACACATCGCGTACAATCCGGCAGTATAGGCCTTTCTGACAATGATACAGATCTTTGGAACAGAAAGGTTGGCAAGCGTGGAGAAGATTAAGGCGCCATGTTGAATGATTCCTGCACGTTCTGACTCTTTTCCAACCATAAACCCTGGTAGGTCAGCAAGGAACAGGAGGGGGATATTGAATGAATCACAGAGTGAGGCAAATGAAGCAAGTTTTATGCAGGTTTCAGGAAAGAGAATGCCACCCTTGTTCAGGGAATTGTTGGCAATAATTCCAATATTCATTCCATTCACTCTTGCAAACCCTGTGATGAGTTCAGCCGCATACAATGCCCGATGCTCAAGAAATGTCTCATGATCTATGAATGTTTCAATGAGATCGTGCATATCAAAACGTGAATATGGGTATGCCAGCGTCAGGGGAGACGGAAGCCGGGCATCAGGATCAGGATTCCGTGGCTCGAAAACAGGTGGATTCTCCTTATAATACGATGGAAATGTCTGGAGAGTTTTCCTGACTAATTGAAGTGCATCGGTTGGAGTATCACAGAGTATATCACAGGTTCCAGACACTGATGCATGCATCTCTGCTCCCCCATATGCTTCATATGACTCTGATTCTCCCGTCATGAGTCGTTGCATATCCGGACGTGCAAGCGACATGCCTGATGTTTTTGTCATCAGCACGACATCGCATTCTGCGACCGGATATGTCAGGGTTGTAGCTATCGGGCTGAATACCGCCGCAATACGTGGAACGACTCCGGACAATCGTGCGAACCTGGTAAACACACTACCAACACCTTTTGGCTCAATATATGTCCGCATAATTGAGAGAGGAATGGCAGTGGTGTTCATAGCTACCCGTTCAGGACGATCAGCGAGGTGGAGGATTGGAAGATGATTCTTCTCTGCATGTTCAAGAAGTGCCAGTTCGTCCTGAAGAACTTCAAACGGATCAAGCGGAACAGAAGCCACGGGATTCAGGGCTATAACACAGACTTTTCTTCCTTCTATATATCCGGTCCCGCCGATCAGTTCAGTATCCTCAGATCTGATGAGAGGGACAAATGTATCTTCATCCAGTACGGTATTCAAACGTACTCTCATCAGAGAATTCATGGAAGATACCACTATGAATTATGAACCTTAATCACAAGAAGCGTGATATCATCGTGCTGTGGCTGTGCACCACAAAATTCTGAAACTCTTGTGACAATGGTATCCACTATTTCCTGGGAAGGAAGGGAGACAGAGTCCTTTATTGTCTGAATAAGTCTAGGAACGCCGAACTCTTCTGTGCTGGTGTTAATCGCTTCGGTTACTCCGTCAGTATATAGGACAACTACATCACCGTCTTGTAGATGAACTGACTTTTGATCAAATGCGATATCTTCGATGACACCGATTGCAATACCCGTTGGTCTTAATTCCTCAATCTTCTCGGTTCCTGTCCTGAATACGAGAGGGGGATTGTGACCTGCATTGACGTAGGACATGGTCATAGTCTCATTGTCAAGGATGCCAAGGAACAGGGTTACAAACATCCCGGTCTTTGAATCATGGGTGATTACCGGGTTGGCAAAAGCAATGGCTTCTGCACAGTTTTTAAACCAGAGTGCACTGATCCTGATAACGATTCGGGAAAGGGCCATGAATAATGCTGCAGGGACACCCTTCCCTGCAACATCTGCAATCATGATGCCCATCTGACTTTTTGAGAATGGGATCAGTTCGAGTGGCATGAAATCGAAAAAGTCACCCCCAACTTCTTTTGCAGGGATACTTTTTCCAGCCATTTCGTATTTTGGAAAATATGGGAGAGAGTCTGGAAGGAAACTTTTCTGTATCTCAGCAGCGATGCTGAGTTCTGCTTCTTTCTTTGCGATCTCCTGCTCAAGTTTCTCTTTTTCGAGTTTTACCTGTCTCTCCTGAATCAGGTTGTGAATGATAAATGCAAATATTCCGGCTGCAACTGAGGTCAGACAGATCATTGGAAGTGCTACGTTTATGAAAACAGTCAGAAGGGTTGAGGTTGAGCCACCGAGAGCTCGTATTAATAATGTGATGAGCGATACTCCGACTTCGATCCCTATTGTAGCGATTATTGCGTTTTTTGTAGAAAGGATATCCCGTTTATTAAAGAGGAAGATTGCACCACTGCATATTCCTGATATAATTGGCCCCAGAGCTGCTCCAAAGACATTTGGGCCACCGACAGATAACCGGTAACATGTCCCGATGATGCCAGCACCAATACCTACAAAGGGGCCGCACGAGAGACCGCCGATAATCGGACCCAGGTCTCGAATATTTACAACGGCACCAAAGTAGTTGACACCACTTGACATTCCATAAATTGATAGGATACCAAAAATGAGCGCGAGAATAATGTTTGTTGAGATAGTTGGTCGATGCTCAAGTATTTCCTGATAAAAACGGCTTCTGCTAAAGAGGTAAGCGATAACCATGACGACAGAAACCATCTCAAACAATTTTACGCAATCGACAAGGATCGCAGTATCCATATCGACATATGGGAGAAGGGAAAGTAAATAAGTTAGGATTTAGGCTTGGTATTTTTGATCCTTTTATGAGTTAGAACCTATATCTTAGGAAAATAGGTCTGTCTCATTATGAACAGTTCAAAGACTTTTTCTGAACAATCATGAGGTTTTTATTAAACCCTGGTACATATGGTTCTATCAGCAACCTAAAGCCTCGATATCCTGAAAAACACTAAATGAGTGGTAAAAAAGAAAGAGTTTTGGGAATTAAGCCTTGACTTTTCCCCAGAAACTTGTATCAAAGAGATCCTTATCAGAAACATCCTTCTTGATATATCCGAGATCCTTCTGAATTTTTGCAAAGTTTTCAACTGAGGTAGTAATCTTTGCCGGGTCTGATACAAATTGACCATCCCATTCATCAAAGGACTTGAGAATGATGGATGTATTAAGTCCGGTCAGTTCACTCAGATGTTTGGCAGCCTCCTCTTTGTTTGCGGCATTAAACTCGGTTGCTTTCAGATGAGTTTTGAGGACCTGTTCTACAAGTTCTGGGTGGTTTTTGATGACATCATCTGTCGCTACAAGAACACAGCATGCATGGTCCTGTTCCATTTCTCCAGAATGAACAATGATCTTTCCTGTACCTGAATCTTCAATAGTGACAGGTGATGGCTGTGGCAGGAATGCTGCATCTACTTTTCCGGCAAGGAATGCAGTGATGGCATCTCCAGGTCCGAGAGGAACGATCTCGACATCTTTGTCTGCATCAAGACCATTCTTCTTGAGCCAGTCACGAAGGATTGTATCCTGAATAGTTCCTGCTGGGAATGTTGCAATCTTCAGTCCTTTAAGGTCAGCGGGAGCCTTGTATGGAAGATCCTTTTTCAGAACCAGATCAGATCCCTGAGTGTTTACTGCGGCAATGATCTTTGCATTAAGCCCATTGGCGACACCAGTAACAAACGGTGCGGATCCGACATATGCAAAGTCGATGTCTCCTGCCAGAAGTGCCTGAATCTCAGGTGCTCCGGTTGGGAAACTATATGCCTTAACTTCCTTTACTCCGAGGGGGGAGAGAGTTTCATTATAGTATCCCTTCTGGTACGCAGTTGTAAATGCGAGGTGATGGGTACTTGGTTGATACCCGATGTTAACAACATCTTTTGCTTTTGAGTCTTCAGCGACTACCGGCAGAGCAACCATGAGCAGTGCGAGACTGAATGCAAGCACTACCCACGACGTTGTCTTGGTAACGTTTTTCACTTGTCTCATGTTCTAGGGATCATATTCCATGAATGATGCTATAATCCGTATTATTGAGGCAACTTT
>NZ_DATMYY010000339.1:0-2567 GCF_035560735.1 Methanospirillum sp. | reverse complement strand
GAATTGGTGTATGTGTGAGAAGGATTCTGTTTCACTGAGTTTGATCCATCTCCAAAGTCCCAGTACCACGAGTTTGGAGATCCGGTAGATGTATCAGTGAACTGAACGGTGAGTGGAGCAGGTCCTGATCCTTTATCTACGATAAACTTCGCTGAAAGGGGAACCGTCGATTTCTCAAAATCAGCATGAATTTTCTGGTTTGAGGTTACATGAGCGAACGTATGTGTAGAGATCGGTCCGATACTTATCCTATTTATCTGAACGTCTTTGATACTTGATCCTGAGTTCGGACTGATGGTGAACGATTGGTCAGCACCAGCAGAAACGATGACATCACCGGAAGGGCTAATGGCTCCATTTGCAGATGCGGTAGCGTTTATAACATAGAAACGTGGAAGAGAGACATTGATGTAATTTCCACGAATAAGGAAATCTGAACCAAATTCATTTGAAACCTTTAATGTCACATCATAGATGCCCGCATTTCCATAGATATGTGTCGGATCTTTTTCAAATGAAGTACGACTTCCATCACCAAAGTCCCACAAATATTTTGAGTGATCTGCAGGGCTCGTGCTTTGATCGAAAAATGAAACTTTTAAGGGAGCAGATCCGTTGACCGGTGCTGCGTAGAATTCGGCATGCACCGGATTGGTCTGATTCGTAACGGTTATGACTACGGGGTTTGGTGAGATGTACTTATTTTTATGCGGATCCTGGATCTCTAATGTTGGAGAATATGTTCCCGGTTTTTTGTAGTGGTGCTCTATAGTTCTTGCATTTGAACGGTCAGCAGGGGTATTATCTCCAAAATTCCAACTAAATTTGTATTTTTCAATCGGGATTGAAGGATCTAACTCTGTTTGATCTGTGAATAATACCTTCAGGGGAGCAGAACCCTTCGTCGGTGTTGCATTGAACGTAACTTTCAGATCCTTTGATGGCTGGACGTGAATGTATCCTGGTTCTGTCGTTGTTGCTTGTATGCCATCAGCATCTGTGACGGTCAGCGTTACATTATAACTGCCGGGATCTGCATAGGTATGAACAGGGTTTTTCAGTGTAGAAGTCTTGGAATCTCCAAAGCTCCAGGCATATGCAGAGATGGAAGCCGGGCTGCTGCTGTGGTCAGTAAATGAAACATTAAGCGGAGATGGACCTGCCAGTGGCTTTGCCGTGAATGATGCCTGAGTTGATGAAGTCTGATTAGTGATCGTGATCATCATGGGAACAGGAGCATTGTGTTTTTCTCCATTCTGATCCTGTATCTGGAGTTGAGCAGTATAATTACCTGGTTTAGTGTACCGGTGCTGAACATTGCGTGTGTTTGAGGCATTAGATAATGAACCATCTCCGAAATCCCAGAGATATGTGTATATTTCATCAGGAACAGCAGGGTCCAGTTGAGACTGATCGATGAAATATACATCCCCGTTTACCTGTGTATTCTGGGGAAGTGTGGTGAATTTTACTCTTGGATATTTTGATGGCTGGACTTGAATGAAATATGGCAGTATGGTGGTTGTATTCGCACCATTGGCATCCGTTATCTTCAGGGAAACATTGTACTTACCGATGCCCACATAGGAGTGAACAGGATTTTTTTCAGATGATGGAATACTTCCATCTCCAAAATCCCAGGTATAGTTAGTGATAGAAACTGGGCTCAAACTTTGATCAATAAAGGAAACCAATAATGGAGCAGGTCCAAGCGGGGGGATTGCTGAAAACCCTGCTAAAAATGATGAGGTATTATTGGTGATAGTAATATGCACCGGGTCCGGGGCATTATGCCTTTCCCCGTATTGATCCTGTATCTGGAGTTGTGCTAAATAATCTCCAGGATTAGAATATCTATGCTTAATAATCCTGGAATTTGATAACCCAGACTCAGAACCATCCCCAAAATTCCAGATATAGTAATACATCGCTATTGGGACATCAGGGTCAAGTTCAGATTGATCAAGGAATAAAACCTCCTGTGAAGGAGTACTATTCTGGGATATGGCTCCGAACTTGACTACCGGGTATGCAGATGGCTGGACATGAATATATTTCTGCTGTATTGTTGATGCATTCACTCCATTGAGATCAGTTATCGAGAGAGTTACATTATATCTCCCCACTCCCTGGTATGTGTGATTCGGGTTTTTTTCAGTTGAATTGTAACTACCATCACCAAAATTCCAGGAATATTCTGTAATAGTTGCATTACTTGCACTCTGATCTATGAATGATACAGAAAGAGGAGCGGATCCTTGTGTGGGTACTCCAGCAAAACCGGGTATAATATCAGCGAAAGCAGGGTTTCCGGATAAGAGCAAAAAAAAGATGAGGAGATAAGTTATCTGCGAAATATTGCAGATAACTCTCGTTCCATCGTTTTCAGGTGTATCTCTGGTATGGTTCATGATTCCCTTCTTAAATTATGAGTCCTGGTACGATTCATGCCCCACTAATTATATCAGGTATAACTGAAATGAATCTAATATTCCTAATCTCCTCACACGAACTAAATTTTTTTCTTCCATGTAACTCTTCACCAACCAGAACAGTGAGATGACCGT
>NZ_DATMYY010000338.1:0-3936 GCF_035560735.1 Methanospirillum sp. | reverse complement strand
ACAGAGCGAATTATTCGAGTAATATGTACACGCAGGTTCATTTCTTTAGATTCCTGCTTTCGGATGGGATCACACCTGATATAAAAAAGGTTATCTGAAAGAGTTGGTCATTTCAAGAACCCATCTCTTTTCAGATTATTGTCGTCGTGCTGCCAGGATACTTCCCATAGCTAAGGCTACGAAAAATATCCAAATTGGAAGTGGTGACTTTGTAGAAACAGGAACAACTGTTTCTGCTGCTTGTACATGACTCTGATCATTCTGTGCAGAACTCTGAGGAGATAGTACTGCAGAAACCGCCGTCGTCTGACCGGATGTAACTGATATGTCACGAGCATACCAAGCATATCCATCTTTAAAAACAGTCAGATTATACGCTCCCGGAGTGATGCTCTGGAGGTTTATCGGAGTTGTGCCACGATACACATTATTGAGGAGAACTCCTGCTTCGGATGGAGATGACTGAACATCTATTGTCCCTCCATCTGTTACTGATGGTGCAGAGCCAGATGTGACAGGATCTAAAACTGCATTTACGGTTATAACTTCATTACGATACACAGAAACTATTGAGGTATAATCGTAATAGCCGACGCTTGATATTGTAATCTGATAATCCCCGGGAGTCAGACTAGAAATTCCCAGGTATCCTGATGATGGGGTTTTTCCTTCATAATTATTGTTCAGATATACAACTGCACCGGAAGGTGTGCTTATCACCTGAATAGCACCACTGTCCCGATCATACCGGGGTGCATAGAAGGGACTCGAATCATACCGGTAATGTCCCGGATCAGGATATGAATACCTGTCATTATAGTAGTTAGGATCCCCTCTGTGAAGCAGGATATCAGACATTATTGGATCTGGATCATTATCACCAGGAACATGTGTGGGTGTGTAGTAAGGCTGGTCAGGTGAAGGAGTTACTACTGGTGTTGCAGGATAGGTGAATGGTGGCTGTGGACCTGGAGAGTATCTGCCATCAGGGTAATTCGGACCCTGCGTTATCACCGGAGTTGGTATTTCTGTGAAGACAGGCGACTGACCGGGATAATTATAACCAGGGCCTGGATAAGTCCCATTAGGATGATCTGAAACCGGCGTCATTATAGGAGTTGGAATACCTGACATCACCGGGGTAGGAACAGTACTTGGGTAAACGGGGCCAGGACCCGGATGAGTTCCATTTGGAAAAACTGAAACAGGGGTTGATATGGGAGTTGGATTATTGGATACTTGTGGAGTTGGAGCTGGATTTAGTGAACCAGAGCCAGGACCAAAATGAGTTTCATTAGGATTACTTGAAACAGGGGTGGAAGAGGCAGTAGGAATAACAGACTTTACAGGAGAAGGAACTTGACTCGGGGAATTGTATCCTGGACCAAAGTGAGTTTCATTAGGGCGACTTGACTTCGGAGTTGAGGAGGCAGTAGGGACAACGGATTTTACTGGGGAAGGAATTGAACTTGGAGAACTGTATCCAGAACCAGGATGATTCACGGTTGGCGCTGCTGAGACCGGAGTAGAGGAGGCAGTCGGAACAACGGACTTTACCGGAGAAGGACCTGGATGTGGAGAATTGTATCCTGGAATCGGGTTTGTTCCATTTGGATAACTGGAAACAGGAGTGAACGAGGGAGTAGGTTGCTCATTACCCGAAGATGATGATGGATTTTTTTGATCTCCAGTCAGTCGTGTTACTGCAGTTCGCGAAGTTCCAACTATCTCTGAAGAATCGTTTTTATCATTACTTGCACCAGACTGACCACTACCCCGGCTCTGGTTCAATGACTGATTCGCATCTCCGACAAGATAAGATTGGGTACCAGGAGTTTGCAAAGTTTTTGAGAGCTCTCCTGATGATGAGGGTACATTTGCATATGCATAACAAAGGGTTACTATGAAAAAAATTAGAAACCCAACAAAAAATTTGCAATAATTCATGATATCACCTAATGGTAATTATTAATCTGCGCGAAGTGCTTCAATCGGATCCATATTTGCACCTCTCCATGCCGGATATATACCTGATAGAATGCATATCACCAGTCCAATGGCCATTGCATATGGAAGATGAATCAGACTGTCAACCGTGAAGAAGTACTTAGTACTACCAACCATGATTTGTATAAAAACATATCCTATCAACAGACTGAACGCCATTCCGGCTAAAGCTCCAATTATTCCAATAAGGGTAGCCTCATAAAGAAAAATCATGAGAATCTCTTTCTTTTGAGTGCCGATACTTCGCAGAACTCCAATTTCCCTGATACGTTCAGTCACCGACATCATCATGATGTTGAATATAGAGACCGCTGCCACCAGGAGAGAAATTCCGGCAATAAGGGAGGCAAAACTGGTAATCGTTGTAACTGACGAGGATATCATCGTTACAAAGCGACTGCTATCCTGAACTCGTACTACCTCTTCCCTGCGATTCATCTGTTTACCAATTGCTTCTACGGCTGTTGATGCCTCGTCGATATTATCAAGGATAACATTAACCTGGTTATACTCATCGGTTGCACCGAACATAGACTCATACTTAGATTTCGTCATTACCACAGCACTGTCTGTGTTCAGGTCCATGGACATACCACGAGCTGCAATGATTCCTGCTACCTTTAATCCCTGTCCAGATACTGTAAATTTACTTCCGGGCTCAAGGCTGTTATCAGAAGCAAATGTCGCACCAATTAATACCGAACCATCACTGCTGGGATAACCACCTTCGGATATATTTTCCAGAACTCTCTTCATAGCCGGGGTTTCAAGGCCATATATCGTAGTACTCCACTCATCTTTCCCTTTCTTGACTTTAGCACGGATAGAATGCACACCATACGCATAGCCATATTGATCAGCTATTTTGACGATATTTTTATACTGGGCTTTTGTAAGATTGTCTGTAGACCCACCACCACCAGGGGCACCTCCACCCCCTCCTTTTCCGCTGTACGGATTGACTGTTAGTTTATCAGCCATTGACGAAAGGGAATCCTTAACTGAAAAGGTCATATTTGTACCCAGCATCCCCATAGAGGCGATGGATATAATTCCGATTGTAATTCCTAATGCAGCAAGGATGGATCTGAGATAGTTTATTTTAACATTTCTCAAAGCCATTGCAAAGATAATATTTTTCATTGCTACACTACTCTCCCATCTCTGATGGTGACAATCCGATCTGCCTGTTCAGCAATTCCCGGGTCATGAGTAACAATGATCAGGGTTTTTCCTTTTTCATTGAGTTTTCTGAGCATACTCATTACCAGAATACCGGTCTTAGAATCAAGGTTTCCAGTCGGCTCATCGCAGAGGAGAATTTTCGGATTATTAACGAGGGCTCTGGCTATGGCTACCCGCTGCTGCTGACCACCTGACAGTTCAGGTGGTTTATGCTTGGCACGATCCTCATTAATTCCAACCATCGCAAGAAGTTTGGCAACTCTTCCTGTTGTGTCTTTTTTGCGATATTTCAGCGTATATGGGTACTCCACATTTTCATATGCAGAAAGAAGGGGGAGAAGATTGAATTTCTGGAAAATGAACCCGATTGTAACCAGACGAAGATCAGTGAGTTCATAATCAGTCATATCACGGACCAGTTTTCCCCCGATCTCAAGGTCACCCTCTGTTGGCACATCAAGACATCCTAGCTGATTGAGTAGGGTTGATTTCCCAGACCCGGATGGCCCAATTATCGCAACAAATTCCCCTTTCTTGATAGTGAGGGAGATGTGATCAAGAGCGATGACATCTCCGGAAGGGAGGGGATATATCTTGCTTACATCAGTTAATCGGACGACGTTCTCATCTTCCGCCATGATTCGTCCGATTTATTTTACATTTAATGAAATTTTCCGTCCTTTCATCTTCCGTTTCCAGAGCACCCAGATGACAATGACAACGATGAGGATGATAATACCATAG
>NZ_DATMYY010000337.1:0-3260 GCF_035560735.1 Methanospirillum sp. | reverse complement strand
CTAATATATATGAGATCGATTTATCCCATAGATTTAATCAAGGTGCAGGGCCAAATAAGATCGATCGAAGAGACCTAATCATGTCAGTAGAAATCCTAATTGTTGATGATGAACCTGCTCTCAATGAGCTTTTTGTTATCGGCCTGAAAAAGTACGGATTTTCTACAGAGGGAGTACTCGGAGGCAGAGAATGTCTGGATCTACTCAAAGATGAATACAAGCCTGACCTTATTCTTCTCGATATGATGATGGAACCTATGGATGGATGGGAAACTCTCCATCATATCAAGGCAGATCCGGATTTTCGCAAGATTCCAGTTATCATGCAAACCGGAAAAAACCTGACTTTTAAAGAAGCTGAACAATTTTCGTATTATATCGAGGATTACATCATGAAGCCGATTACCCCCAAGCGGTGTGTCGACATTATCAATGAAATCCTTGAAAAACAACGTTTAATTCAGGCGCTTATAGATAATGCCCGTGCGAAGGGATGCTCAGAAGGTGAGATTGATCACTTTGTTACAATTCATCGTGCCAATGATGTTTCAGGAAGGCTAATGCGTTTGCTTGAAGATCGATATGGTTCATCTACGGGTGAACAGGATCCTGATTCATATGGGCCTGAAGATTTCCAGACTTTTCGATTAAAAATAAAAGCAGAATATGATCTTCTCTCCCAGAATATGGGCATTATTGCCGGATTTCATTTCTAGGTAAAATCATTTTTAAAAACCAGCAACCGTAAAAAACTATGGTGATGGTTTTATGGGACTATCCAGATTACAGGATTCGAGGATTGCCCCAACAGTTCTGAATGCATCCTGAAGATCCTGGTAATTTGGAATATGGGCCTCACCAAGCATATCAATAGCTGATTTCATCGAGTCGCCTCCGAGAAGACATCCAACCACCATACTATGAGTAAACCGGGAGAGTCTGATCATCTCATGAGCAAGATTTTTCGGATCCATCATAGCCACCGGTGCAGTGATCACTACCGCGATATCCCATAGATGCTGGTACTTAATCATCACATCAAACGCCCTGGCAAAACGTGAAGCATTACTATCCCCGAGGAGATCAACTGGATTTTTATGGGACCAGGAATCTGGGAGAATACTATTGAGTTCTTCTATAACCTGTTCAGGCAGTGTGATCATCTCCATCGCGCTCGTCTCTGCATAGTCTGAAGCAAGCACTCCAAAGCCCCCTGCGTTGGTGAGTATGATCGTTCTTCTCCCTTTGGGATATCCTTCAGAAACCACAAGACGGGCAACATCAAAGGCCTCTGCGAGAGAATAGGCAGGGATTACCCCACTCTGCTTGAAAGCAGCAATATAGGTCTCATAACTCCCTGCAAGGGATCCGGTATGCGACGAAGCAGCTTCACGACCCCTGACTGAAGAGCCAGACTTGAGTGCGATCACCGGTTTTCTACCCCTCATATTTTTTGCATATGTAAGAAAAGCATGACCGTCCCGTATCTCCTCAACGTATAGGATAACAGCATAGGTGTGCGGATCCTGATCAAGAACCTGCAAATATTCTAAAAATCCCATGTCAGTCTGGTTTCCTACACTAATGACAGATGAAAATCCAATGCGGCGGGAAATTGACCAGTCGAGAACCGTCGTAATGATCGCACCACTCTGAGATATAAATCCTATATGGCCGGAAAGTGGCGACTGAACATCAAAGGTTGCGTTCAGATCTAGTGGCGGAATAATAATACCCAAACAGTTCGGGCCGACAATTCTTATCCCTGTCTCTCTTGCCACCCTCAGCAGTTCTTCTTCAAGCTCTCTGCCTGCATCACCGGTCTCTTTGAATCCGGCAGTCAGGATTACTGCAGACTTTACTCCCTTCTCTCCTGCTTCTTTAACAATACCAGGAACAGCTACTGCAGGGGTTGCAATAACCACCATCTCAACAGGGCTCGGAATAGAACTAATTGTGGGATAGACTTTTTTTCCTAGAATATCACCGGTGTTCGGGTTGACCGGATAGAGTTCACCCTGGAAGTTCAGAAGATTACGAAAGACAGCATACCCGACTTTTCCCGGAGTTCGTGATGCTCCAACTACTGCAATAGAGGAAGGATGGAGAAGGTCCGGAACCGGTGGAAGGATCTGTGGAGCAACCAGGGGTTTTTCAGGTGCAGTTTTTATAAATATCCGGGCATCAACTGCACATGAACCATCTTCCCAGAGGACAAGCGGGTTGATATCAAATTCAATTATTCTTTCATCTTCAAGAAATAGTCTGCCAACCTTTTCCAGTATATCCAGGAGGGCCTGTTCGTCAAGAGGTTTATGACCACGGTAACCTGATATCAGCCGGTATCCTGCCATCTCATGGATCATAGTTTTGTATTCAGTTGTATCTACAGGCAGAACTCTCATTGAGAAATCATGAAGAAGTTCGACAAAAATCCCTCCCATCCCGACAGTGAGTACCTTGCCAAATGCTGAATCTGTTTTTCCTCCGATAAGCAGTTCGGTCCCTGATTTCATTTCCTGTTCGACAAGATATCCGACAATTACTGCTTGAGAGTCATAGGCAGCAACCTTTTGATCGATCTCCAAAAGGGCCTCCACAAGAGCTTCAGGGCCTATAATATGCAGGACCACACCCCCTGCGTCCGTTTTATGGATAATTTGTTCGGAGACTACCTTTACAACAACGGGAAACCCGATGTCTTCGGCAGCAACTGCTGCCTCTTCATGGGTGGTCACAAACCGGTATGCCGGAACCGGTATACCATACCTGGTGAGTAGTTCGTACCCATCCTTTTCAGTAAGCAGCCGCCTATCCATTGTCTCTCCTGCGTATGTGTCAGCATAGGCAACTCAATCAGATAAGCGTTGTGTGAAAAAAGAGGTTCAGATATTCTGAAGAAGAGCTTGAAAAATGCCCTTACGAAGAACTTCTCTTGTTACTGGTATATCAGTGGAGACTGGAGTAAGACTGCCCAGGGATTTAGAATTAATAAAAAATTCTGATGAACCCGGTGCGATATCAGCGCTGATCGTATTATTGAAGAAGATCATTTCAACGCCTGATACAGCAAGATCGCTGGAAAGGGTGTGAATACATTCTTCAATCTCTTTTACTTTCTCTTCTGGAGTGTCTTTGTGGCGCCATTCAACCTTTAACGTGATCTTTTCAATACTTCCGCCACACCCTGTGCAGGATTCACATTTATCCGGTGTACACCCGGCTTCGGCCTGTTCCATTATAGTCACCTGAATTTATGG
>NZ_DATMYY010000336.1:0-9838 GCF_035560735.1 Methanospirillum sp. | reverse complement strand
ATGATAATTACTATTTCAAACCGTGATCAGATTTATGAAATTTGGTTGAAAGGGTGATTAATCGTACTCTCTCCAGGTCTTGGAACATTTTGTGCAGCGGAAGAATCTGACTTCACTCTCATCAGCAGACCTGAGCTGACGGAGCCACCATTCGGCTTCATTATTACCACATTCCGGACATCTGATGGCAATGGTTGGGAGGGTATGGATCTTCTCGGTGTCATCTACAATGACGATCTCCTTCTCTTTTCTTTTATCAACCTTGGTCATCAGATTTCCGGGCGCATCTTCCTTTGTCCATCCACAGCCCGGACAAACAAAACTACCGCCCTGATTTTTAAGCATTCTTCCGCACTTTAAACAGAACATCATATAGGTATCTGACCAGAAAGTATTTTAGGCTTTTATAGGATTAATAGCGCTTCATTCATTTCACGAAAAATTCAGAGACATTTTCGCACTATTTCGATGATAATGACTGAATAATTATCTGGGGACAAAACATATACACAAGACAAATGCTGGAATTGTTTATCCCTGTCTCCTGCGTATTCTTTCTTCTTTCACTGATTCCCGGCAGACACCGCAAATATACAGCAATCATCGCATGGATATCCATCGTGTGCGTACTGATTAGCGGCGTTCCTGCCTGGATAGAGGAAACAAACCTCCTATACCCGGTGATGGCTGTACTTTCACTTCCATTTCTTTGGGCAACAATCAGAATGCTCCTCCATGACCAAGAAGTGGTGTACCAACTTACCCGGGCTGCAGGGGTCTCATTCCTTATCTATGCTCCATTTGCTTTTTACGAGCCCCTGGGCAATGCACTTATCAGCCTTGTGATTAGCAACACTGGGATGTTTTTGAATTTTTTCAACTTCCCATTTGATCAGGTTCTTTGGAACACGCTACAGCACGGGCACTTCAGGGTTGAGATCATCCTTGCCTGCACGGGAATACAGGCAATTGCTATTATGCTCGGGGTTGCAGCAGCAGTCCCGACAACCTGGAGACAGAAAGCCCTGGCATTTCTGCTCATCGTCCCCACGATCTATATTCTCAACTTATTCAGAAATACCGGGGTCGTTATCGCATATACAGAACAGTGGTTTGCATGGCTCCCGGATGTAACCGGAAGCCCGGAACCCGGGTATGCTAGTTTCTTCTGGGCTCACAATATTATTGCAGAGGGTGTTGCTCTGGTGTTTCTTGTCGTTCTCGCCTACGAACTGTTCAGGTTGATTCCAACCCTGGCAGACTTCGCAGCTGACCTGATTGATGCATACAGGTTTGAGATTATGAGTATCGCCGGTAAAGGTAGATAATCCTCTCAAGAGCCGAGAGGTTTGTGCATACCGCGATAATTATTACAGAAACCCAGATATAGCCAACCAGACCTCCAAGACCAAGGATCAGAAGGGTTTCAGGTCTACCAAAAAACCCCACCCCTTCAAGGGGATCTTCTATCTTTCCATCCCGTCGCTCAGTAAAACCTATCTCTGCATACGTGACTGGTTTTATAAAGGTGTTCATCAATGAACCAGTTACTGCAAGTGCCACTATTGCAAAATCCCAGGTTGAGGGCCCGGGAAAGATCCTGGTAATTATTGGAATCGCAGATATTCCCACACCAATGATCACAACTGCATCAGTGTATTTGTCTGCAATCCAGTCAAAAACTGCACCAAACCGGGTCTCTCTTCCTGACCTGCGTGCAACAGTTCCGTCCACCAGATCGAGGATGGCTGATATGAAAAGAAGAATGCTACCAGGAAGAAAAGCACTCATCGCATAACAGACAGCACAGGCAACTCCCGCAAGGAGTGAGAGAACCGTAATCATGTTCGGGGAGATGCCAAGTTTTAGAAAAATCCCAGATAGCGGTTCGACATACCCGATGAAACGGTAACGAAAAGCGGTAATATTCATCCTATATTGTCCCTCACCCCGTCCACCAGTTCAGAAAACCTGACCAGATGCAACAGGATTGGTAATACTCAGAAGAAGTCAGACCTGTTATGCTTTGTGCCATGAGTCTTCGCTTGTTATATTGATGGAGGGTTATGCATGGATCATGGTGAGCATCATCTTAAAGGAGACCGATGCGTGGACAGCGTGGGGGATATGTGCAGGAAGAATGATCATATCACCAGAGACAACATCAAAATTTTTCCCCTCAAGACTTACTTCTGCTGTGCCTTCGAGAACCTGAAGCACAGCATCGAATGGCGCAGTATGTTCAGATAAACCGGATCCTGCAGCAAAAGCAAATATCGTTATTGTCCCCTGTGGTGTATACGTGAGCATCCTGCTCACGACGCTTCCATCCTGATAATTAACCAGGTCAGCGGGTCTGATAATCTTGCCTTTCAGATCCTGTGAATCTTCACCCATACCGTGTTATCAGAACCGGATCCTATTTGACCTCTTTGATCAGAGATACCAGGGACCAGTTTAAATTGAGTTCACCACCAATAGTGTTGGTACGAATGTCTGGAGACCAGAACCGTCCTCATGTCGTCCTCGTCTCTGAGGTGACTGTTGACGGAAAATTAACCGTGACCCGGGGTGCATCATCAAAACTTTTGATGCAGTTTATGTCACATGAGGCCGAGGTCCTGCTCCATCGCATCAGGGCTGATTCTGATGCAATCATGGTCGGCTCAAATACCATACGGATTGATAACTCATTTTTAACTGTACGATATGTTGAGGGGAAAAATCCAATCAGGGTAATTCCTTCCTCACATGCAGATATCTCTCCTGACGCAAACGTGCTTTCTGCAGATTCACCCACTATCATCGCAGTGAGTAAACAGGCAGAGAGCGAAAAAATAGCAGCACTCAAAGAAAAAGGTGCATTAATAGAGGTTGTTGGAGAGGAGAAGGTTGATCTCGCTCTCCTGTTAAACCGGCTTTCTTCTGAATATGGAGTGAAACAGTTGATGATTGAAGGGGGGTCAACGCTAAATGGTCAGATGTTCTCACTTGGCCTTATCGATGAGATTGTGTTGATTCATCTTCCGTTCATTGCAGGTGGCACAGATACGCCCTCTCTTGTTGGCGGACTACCCACCCGGTCGGTTGACGACCTTATAAAACTTGAACTGAAAAAGAATTATCTCGCCGGCGAAAACCTGATCACCGAATACGTGGTTCGCCGGTTATAAATGTTGTAAAGATCAGATCATCATGATAGGATCTGCTTTCATGATCTCTCGGAGCAGGGTAGTTGCATATTGACCGGGCTGGAGCGAGAATGCGAAGTCCATCCGGTTTTCACCCATCTCAATATTGATATCTGAATTGAGAAGGATCGATCTGGGCGCTCCGGAGAACCGGGTCTCCAAAAATGTTGATGCAGTTCCAAACATTTCGCTGGTAATTCCCTCTTGTTCCATCAGCCAGGCCATATTTTTATCGTCTGGTCCTGTTGCCTGAACTGGTTCTGAACCCTGCATAAAGATAGCAATACGGCACCGATCCCGTTTCACCTGCATTGCCGCCATCCGGGATGTTCCTGCTGTAACAACATCGGAACGGCCGTCAGAGAAGACGATCCGGTCTCCTTCAACAGGATCGGCAAGACCTCTGCCCTCTTCTATCCGCATACTCAGGGCACGGTTAAATAACCATGACTGAACCGCACTCACGAACATGGATCTCAGAGTACGTGGGAAGGTATGGAACGCACCTGCATAATCCCCGGGATTGCTTACCAGGTGATGCAGGAGCGAGCGCTCAAGAGAGAGACGAACAGGGATATGATGAAGGGATTCTTTGGCATCACCAGTATCAGCATAGTATTTCCGTCCCTCGGCATACTCCTCACTCTCACCTGTGGACGGTGTACTTACAAAGGTTCTGACTGCATCCTCATACGAACCACGAAGAATATCAAGACCGGTCAGGTGGGTGACCGGACGCTGGACACCGAACCGCTGATACCCGAAGTAATTCGGAACCCCTCCTGCAAGTCCAGCCACAACATCGTCAGTGGTTGTTTCAGGTTTAAGCGGCTCATACTCAGACAATGATATCCTGAACCGGTTTCCCTTGAGATCACCAAGCGAGATCTGCTGATTAGAAGAGCCCACTGGCTCGATCGTTATATCAGGGATATGAAGTGACTGGATTACCGCAGGATCTGCCTTGTATATTGAGATGAACTGGGTTGTAACGGCCCGCTTATCTTTGGTGCCTGCGAATCCAAATCGCTGGTGACTTACCCCGAGACGGCCAGCGATCTCCTTGATGGCACGCTGTTGATCCCAGTTTTTTTTGGTTAACCGGCAGATGAGGTATGGCCCGGTTCCTGCTGGAGAAGGATTATCAGATATTTCTTCTACAACGAAATCTTCAGGATCTCCCTTGAGCCTCCCCCCGATCCCATCCAGGTCTGAAATATACCAGGAGAGGCCAAGCGTATGGTCAATAGGATACGGACTTTTTCTCATAGGAGGGAGAGATTTCCCGTAATCTTGTCCAGTTCTTCATTCTTTGCAGGTCCCAGTCCGAGAGCAGTGATTGTGCCGGGCGGGATCTCGGTCATCCCTGCATCCTGAATAAGTGCTGCTGAAATTCCTGCAGCTTCAGCGATACTTTTCAGTTCAAAGAGGGTACGTTCATCGCTTGCCTTCAGCACCACCTTCTTTTGACCTTCATTCATCCATGCCTTTTTAGAAGATGCATCAGCTTTTTCATACGCTACGATGGCAGCGTGGCCGGCCTGGGCACATTTTTTACCGCAACTCATCTTCACATCATTTCTGATGATGATACACTGCTTCCACCTGAACTCTGGTTCCCTGGCCATATCCTAACCAGTTAGGCATCCCTGACCATAATGATACAGGAAGTTCAGAGGTTTCATAGGTCAGGGGATCAGATATTGAGGCAGTATGGACCGGAATTATGAGGTTGTCGTGGTTGGCGCAGGACCGTCAGGCTCTGCTGCTGCAGAATCATGTGCAAAGGCCGGCCTTCGAGTTTTACTTATCGAGGAGCAGGCACACATCGGCGTTCCGGTCCAATGTGCAGGATTGCTCTCATGTTCTGCGTTTGAAGAGTGCAGAGTCAGCACCCGATCAGTTCTCAATACAGTATCAGGAGCTACTGTCAAGGCTGGTCAAGCTTCGCTCTCCTTTGATGCAGGAAAGATAAAGGCATACGTTGTGGATCGGTCAATTCTTGACCAGGAAATGGGGTATGCCGCTGCAGATGCAGGAGCAGAGATACAACTTAAAACACAGGCATACGACCTGAAGATCAACCAGCATAAGATTTTGGTTCGTGGATCAGGTGGGCATGAACATATCAAGTACCAGATTCTTATTGCAGCAGACGGGCCACGGGCATCTATCGGGAGAATGGCAGGACTACCTCGTGCCCCGGTGTACCTGTCTGGACTCCAATGCGACCTTACCAGTGAGGTAGATCAGGACAAGGTTGCTATCTACCCTAATGCTTCTCCAGAATTTTTCGGCTGGGTCATCCCAATGGGTGAAGGACGGGCTCGTGTAGGAATGTGCGGTATAACAAATGTCAGGGAAAAATTTGATCAGTTCATTTCAGGATTTGGATCGCAGCGGGTTCAATTTGTAAGCGGAACCATCCCACTTGGAACACTTAAAGCCACAGTTGCAGAGGGAATCATGACGGCTGGTGATGCCGCTGCAATGGCAAAGCCCACTTCAGGCGGAGGAGTATACACCGGAGTCCGGGCTGCACGGCATGCTGGAGCTGTCGCTGCACTTGCCTGTGAATCAGGCCGAACTGACCCTACATTTCTTTCACAATATGAGAAACTATGGAGGAGCGATATAGGCAAAGAACTGAAGATCGGGTATGTAGCATTCAGGTACAGGCAGACAATCTCTCCAGCGGACATGGAGCAGATCGTCTCTGTGATGAGCAGCCCTGATATAAGAGATTTAATTGTACAGAAAGGGGACATGGACAGACCAGGAAGACTGCTCAGGTCTCTTCTCCTCCACCCTTCCATGTATCGGGCAGGTGGAGTAGTAATCAAATCTGCTATCAGGGCTCTGACTGAGTAAATATATTTATTGAGAAGTCGGGAGGAGAAGTGATCATGGTATCCTCATCATCTAGCAAATTTGGGCGTGGATTCTTTATCAATATCTCTCATCTGGTAACAAAATTCTCACTCCCACCAGATCGGGCATGGATGGGTGCACAGGATTACTTTTCAGATCTCATCATCCCTGCACAGTTCAAAGGGACAGATATCGAAGAACTAATCGGCATACTCAGGCAGCAGATCATGTGGCATCAGGCTGGCGGTCCGATGGATAAAGAACAGTACAATGAGGTGAAACGAACCCTGAATCGTCTCCTCATAACTCTCGACAAACAGGCGGGAATTACGGACCCTGATATCGGACGATACCACGATTAATATAAACGGTCAGGTCTCAACCAAACTTAATAACCGATAATTCCTCTGAAGAAACTTATCGCTGCACCCAGGTAATCGCCCTGGGACATCTGAACTTGTTCCAGGGCATTAAAGATATCAGAACCATGGGGATCCTTTTCAAGAGCTGAATTAAAGGCACTTATCGCCTCCTTCTTTTCACCATACATCGAGTGAATCTCCCCTTTCTGCATGTATGCCCTTCCATTGTTTGGGTCTATCTTCAGACCTTCATCAATCAGGTTCATCCCGGTAAGATAATCCCCGAGTTTCGCATCTGCATATCCAAGCGAAGCAATGACATCAGAATCTTTGGGTAGCAGTTCCCGTGCCCTTGTATAGGCATTCTTGGCACTTTCGTACTCCTCGATCTTCAGTGCTGTGTACCCTTTTCTCCTCCATGCTTCTCCAAGATCAGGGTTTATTGTCATAACCTGATCATACACATCAAGGGTATTCTGGTAACGCTTGATTTTATATTCTAACACCGTCACCCGATCCCATTCTCCGGTGAATCTGACATTAGAGGCTACGGACTGGTAATATGCATCGACCGGATTCATTGTCTGGGTAATTCGGGTATTCTTTATCCCCTGATAGTACCACATGTCATTTTTCTGCATTGTGGTAAGGCCACCATCATAGGAGTAGAATGCACTTTTGTAATCCTCGAGTGCAAAATATGCATTACCAGCTACAAACCACTGGGGAACATTGGTCATCTGGATCTTTTTTGCCGCTGATGCTGTAATTATAGCTCCATTGTAATCTTTCTTATCCAGAAACAAATATCCCTTGTTGGCATAAAAAGAGGCAGTTCCAGGATCAATTGCTATTGCTTTATTTATTGCTTCAATCCCATTATCAGTCTCATTCATAGACCGGTATGTAACCCCGAGGTTATTCCATGCTACTGCATAATCAGGTTTTATTGAGGTAGCTTTCTGAAATGATGCTACTGCTTCAGGGAATTTACCCACCCGATAGTAAGCAACACCCTGACCATTATACTCAGTGGGGTCACCTGGTGCAAATGATACTGCCTTTCCAAATGCATCGGTAGCCTTTGCCTGGTCTCCAAGATTTCCCCATGATGAACCAATGATATGCCAGGCAAATGAGCAACTTGAATTAACAGAAAGGAGCAACTCTGATGCGTTTATTGCCTCAGGATACTTTTCTGCATTGTAAAAGATCAGCGCACGATACATCAGGGCAGTCTGGTTTTTCGGGTTCTGGGCAAGGACAAGATCATTTTCATGCACCAGATCGTCAAATGAAACAGAATTATTTACACTGGCCGATGAATTATCGTCTGCCAATGAACCTTGCGTTAAAACTAAAAGTATAATCAGAATAAGCGCAGGCAGGACAGACCGCATTCAAAGACCTCCAGGTGAACCAGCCGGGGGGATGGTATGCATCTGGTTCGGCGTATGAACCAAAAAAGATATTGGGATGAGTCCGTGTCACTCACTCTTGTGACCAGTACAGGGGTTGATATCTTTGCCAAGACAACCGACTGCATCAGCCCTGCATCTCTGGCAGTGTGACATCTGTTTGACATATGGTTTGCAGAGTTCCTGCATTGCAAGTTTCTCTTCCATAGTCGGCGGTTTGAGGTGGGCAAATTTTGCCTGGGCGATTAGCGGGATAATATTGTGGATGTACACACCCATTGAACTGATCTTCTTTGCTATCTCAAGGATCTGTGAGTCATTTACTCCGGGAATATACACGGTATTTACTTTAACAAGCATCTTGCGCTCAACTGCAAGACGGATCCCTTCAAGCTGTTTTTCGATGAGAAGTTCACCCATTTCCCTGCCTGAATCATACCGTTTTCCCTGATAATTTATGAACTGGTAGATCTGTGCCGCAACATCAGGATCCAGGGCGTTCATGGTGACAGTAATGTTGGAAACTCCGTATTTCTCAAGAAGATCGATCTTGTCTGGGAGGAGAAGACCGTTTGTGCTCACACAGAGAATAAGATCTGGAAAATTCTCATGGATGAGCCTGAAGGTCTCAAAGGTTGCCTCATTATAGAGCGGGTCTCCCGGACCGGCTATCCCAACTACTTTGATGTACGGATGTTCAGCGACAATATCCCTGATCTTCTGGAGTGCCTGCTCCGGATTGAGAATTTCACTGGTAACTCCGGGTCTGCTCTCATTGACACAGTCAAACTTTCTGACACAGTAGTTACACTGGACATTACATTTGGGAGCAACTGGGAGGTGTGCTCTCCCAAAGGTGTGACTGGCCTTCTCACTATAACAGGGATGTTCCTGAATCTTCCGCATCTGGTCAGGATCCCATTTCACGATGGTGCCGTCAACCTCTGATTCCCGGTACGATTCATCAGCCATACGTATCTCTTACGTCTGACGTTCAGCTATTTATGATAAAGCCTATAGGAAACCTCAGAACTATTCGTTTTTGTTACCTGGGATCAGATTACAAAGCCTGTAATTTAGAACAGGAATATTTTTTGTATAATAGAGGGGGGTTTCTGTGGTAGCCTCTCTGATAGTATGTCGTAAGATTTTTTTCTGGACCCCGAAGAGGAATCACTCTCTTAAACCTCTATCTCGGGACAGATTACTGATCGAAAGGCTCAGTAGATTCGGTTTTTCGTCTCCTAATACTACGTTGTTAAAGACACAATACTCAAACGACAACTGAAACTTCCCTATACATTGGTCGATAGGCACAGGTTCATCCGGCCAAATTCCCTGTATGATGGAGAATTAGTTTCTGAAAATACGGATAATATTTCCAATAATTTTGAGAAAACGGGAGATACGGAAAGTATAGTAAATTGGGATGGAGGAGGTAGATTTTCTCTGTGTACCGGGTTGCAGAAATCATCTGATCGATAGATAGATTCGGAACCGGATCAATCTTGATATCTAGAGAACGGTGGCAGAGAGGAGGTCAGGGGCTTACCGCCATCCTCTTCCGCTTTCCCATGTCAGGATCAAGAACTATACCGCGTGATGGATTTGGTTAACGGGAAGCATATGCATTACATTGAAGGACTCATGAAGAAACGGGAGAAGACAAAAAGAGTTGCCTTTTTTATGTCACGGACCTGTTATGCCCAGGCATAGCAGCGGGAGGCTGCCCGGTGTATTGCTCTTCCGTGGACGGTGAATATCACCGGAATGCGGAAGGGGTCAAAGCCTCTTGGGAGGTGTCATCTCTGTGATACCAATCCGATAGTTTGGCTTGATCCGGGAGATCATTTTGTGATTTGTGAGACATGTTATGCCCGGGAGTCTGCTGTTATTCGGTTGGGGGGATGTTCTTGACCGGATTAAGAACGGGACCGGATAATTCGCTGCCTGGAGCATCAGCAGAAATATTATGAGAAGAACCGGGATATAGTGA
>NZ_DATMYY010000335.1:0-10277 GCF_035560735.1 Methanospirillum sp. | reverse complement strand
AATAGCGGAGCATAGCTTGGCACCAAACACTTTTACGAGCAAACATTGCAGATGCAATTTTATCGAATTTATTTTTCCCACTGAAAACAAAGGTACAGTAACAATAATACCTACCTCAATAAAATCGGTTTTACATTGGAGATATAATGGAAGAATTATTAATTTCACCCGAATTTCAGATGAGCTTGCTTTTGTTTGTGGCTCTGGCAGGTTACATAATTGCCTCGCAAATTAATCAGTCCGCAGTGATTGGCCTCATCTTTATTGGAATAGTAGTAGGCCCAAGTATATTAGGATGGATTCAGTACACTGATTTCGTGAGTAATCTCGCACATCTGGGTGCAGTGATCCTGCTCTTTGTAATCGGACTGGAATTTAAACTTCATGAGATTATGAAGATTAAAAACGGGATAATAGCGCTTGTTGGAGTCATAATTCCCTGGATTGGAGGATATGGAATATCAATACTCTTCGGGTACTCGGGTGCCGGTGCTATATTTATCGGGACCGCACTTACAGCAACAAGCATTGCAATTACCGCCAATGTTCTCCAGGAACTGGACCAGCTCCAGACTGATGCAGCAAAAGCCATCATCGGTGCTGCTGTGATTGATGACATCTTAAGTCTGCTTGCTCTTGCCATCAGCAATGAAGCTGCAACCGGATCTCTATCTGCTTTTTCAATTGGTTATATGACCATCAAAGCAATTGCATTCGTCATTATCGGAGCAGCAGCCGGGGTTCTGGTCATCTCCCGGTTAATAGAATATGTCGATGAAACACCATTTGCAGGAAAATACCCCGAATTCACATTCATTTTTGCGATGATGATGGCATATATGTACGGAATACTCGCTGAAATGGTAGGATTATCGGCAATAGTGGGTGCATTTATCGCTGGTGTTTCATTCAACGAGATAAGATTGAAACAGGGTCACGATTTAAAGGAAGGAGCAGGATATCTGCAGATCATTTTTGCATCGATATTCTTCGTATCACTCGGAATTATGGTCGATCTGAGAGCAGTGACCCCTGAGATCATCGTATTCCTTGTTGTATTAACCATAGTAGCAGTACTAACCAAATTAATCGGCTGCGGAATACCCGCTTACTTTAGTGGAATGAGTTGGAAAGATTCACTCATAGTCGGATTTGGGATGGCTCCACGGGGAGAAGTGGCAATGATTGTTGCATTAATCGGATTGCAGGAGGGGGTAATAGACCAAGGTATTTATGTTACGATCATCATCATGAGTCTGATTACAACCATCATGACCCCGTTAATATACCGTAATTGTTTCTTTAAGGATTGTAAGGAAGGTGTGAATAGTTCACCCTAAAATCTCTCGCCCGTTTTTAGCAATAGGGGATAATGAGTATGCAAGGAAAAAATTCGGAAAAAAGGGTTTTCGCTATCCTCACTTGACAATTAACTCAGCATATTGCAGATCTCTCTGGTTTGCTGCATCCCAAAGGTTTATCCGCCCGGTACTTGGGTATATCTTCTGATGAACAATATCCCATCCATTGGGCATTGGATTATCATCATTCTTTTTCTGGTTTGTTGCATCCCAGATATTCACGTGATATGTTCCAGGACTGATTGATTTTATATCATCAGTCTTATCAATCAGCACACTCCAGATCTTCTCTTTCTGTCCATTCTTCACGACAGGCCCGGTTGCTAATACATGATCTTTAGGGATATCCATATTCTGTTGTGACTGAGTCCCGTCTGCATTAAATCGTACAAGATTGATGCCGGTAGGATGGATGTTTTCTGAAGTAATCGCAACCGGATTAAAAACTACCTTTCCGGTACTATCCCCTTTTGCATATGTACCAATTGCATCCCAATACTTTTTTGGGATGATTTCAATACCAATCTGTTTACAACTGTCAACTGAAGTTGTCCCTGTGATATTGATCTTCTCTCCACTGGTGTGTTCCCCAATCGGATTTACGGTGATTGTTTGATTATTATCTGCCAATGTGGGTGTTACACAGATTGCGGTAATGAATATTATCCCAAGAGCGGTTATGCAATATCGTACTATTGCATGACGTTTCTGTTGTGCAGTATCACACAAAAATGAATGTAATGAATTATCCATTAATCAATTCGCCTCATTTCCCGCCCAATATAGGGGGTATTGAAAGACTTGCAAACGAAGCGGTATGATCTTTCCTTCATTCTTTAACTGACTTCTTCTTTCACGAGTGTATCAAAGTCCCATAAATCTGTCAGGGTCAGATCAGATATCTTGTCTGATAACGGGGGTTAAAAAGAGCAGACTTAACGGGACTATATTCAGTTCTAAAGAATGTTCTTCCATTCTTTTTCCCGCTAGGTTCACCTTGTCCTTCCTCCACCCAGCAACGAGCCTATCATCAGGAGCGGACCACTCCATAGATGATACCATCATGTTACCGCATCTTCTGATACAACCTGAAAGATGCAATATGTAGCTGATCATCGGGGAACGCTTAAAACAGTACCGCAACAAAGGATCTTGATACAGTTGATACGTATGAATCTCTACTATATGCCCCGTTATATGGCAGCACTGTTCCTGATACTTTTTAGTATTGCGATCATCTGCTCTCCTGCAGCTGCAGCAGAGGGAAAGGATGCATCATCAAATCCTCTCGGATCAATACCCTTTATCGGTGGTTTTGGTTCCTCATCTGATCCGGTGATCATACATTTCTTCTTCAACCCTGGATGTGGGGCTTGCGAGAAGATCCATCCGGTGATGGAGGCCTATGCGGCTAACCATTCAGATGTAAAGGTTGAATTCTACAGCCTTGCAGGAAACCAGACCAATATCGATCTCTTCAATGCCTACCAGAAGGCCTATAATATCTCCCATGCCCATGTTCCAATCCTCTTCCTTGGAACTACTAACCTGATGGGAGAAGAAGAGATATCAGAGAAACTGGATACAACCGTTGCAGAGGTAAAGAAAGGAAATAACAAGGGAGGACTCCTCACAAATCTCTCTTCTGAAAGTAGTGATGTGTCACCATCTTCCATCAATCCCGGATTTCTCATTGTAGCAGGTATCGGTGAGGGACTTAATCCATGTGGATTGCTCGTTCTCGCCCTTCTCCTCGTGTCACTCATGGCTTCGCAGTCACGAAGAACTGTCCTGGCCATTGGACTTGCATATATCGTCGCCTTCTTTGCAGTCAGGCTCCTCTCCGGGTTTGCAATATTCTCAGTGATCCAGCTCCCTGGCATTTCACAGACCTTCACCCTGATAGCAGCAGCAGTAGCAATCATAGCAGGTATCATCCAGGTAAAAGACGGACTCTCAAAGAAACAACATCCGCTTCTCTCGATTCCTGATTCCAAAAAGGGCCTGATCTCATCATACATGAAAAAGGCCAGTGTCCCTGCCGGTCTCGTCGTCGGAGCCCTGGTGGGTGTGTACGGAATGGCCTGCACTGCAGGAATTTACATCAGCATCCTTGGCATGCTCTACAAAGAACCTGCTATCGGGCTAATCTACCTGGTGCTCTACAACATCCTTGTGGTAATCCCATTACTTGCCATCCTGCTTCTGGTGTTCTTTGGGATTCCACCTGAAAAGGTCAGTGCATGGCGTGATGACCAGAAAAGCATGCTCAGGCTGATGATAGGTATCGTAATGATCATCATGGGAATCGTCATCCTTATCCCAATGCTTTAACTTTTTTTCCAAACTCCGTTACCTTAAGCATACAAACATCACCTCACCGTTTTCTGATAATATCCACCTGAATCAAACTTCAGGATGAGTTTATCGATTGCTTATAAAAAAGGGGATTGCAGAACGCTATGATACCGGCTCGAACTGATCCTTGCCAACTCCACAGACCGGGCAGATCCAATCATCTGGCAGATCTTCAAACGCAGTGCCAGCGGGAATGTCAGCAGTCTCATCACCTTGTTCAGGGTCATACACATATCCACACGGAATACACTCGAACTTCTCCATTATTACCTCCCCGGACAGATCGCCGGAATACGCAGATCTCATCAGGATGACTCATAAAGGTAGGGTTTGCTTACACCGATTTTCCGCATACCCTCAAAACCAATTGAAGCATATCTCTCTTAAAGTATGCAACATCATGAATCAGAGAAGGGCAGAGAAGGAGAGCATAACATGAATAGTTCTTCACCTGTATCTGGTAGTAATCCTGACCGGACTCTGAAGCGGATCGTCCTCTTCATCGCTATCCTTGCGGGATTTTTGACACCGTTTGATGGATCGGCAGTAAACATCGCTCTCCCAACAATCGGTGCAGAGTTCAGTATGGATGCCATCTCACTCTCATGGATAGCTACCGCGTACCTCCTAGCCTCTGCCCTCTTCCTAGTACCATTTGGAAGGCTTGCTGACATTTACGGAAGAAAAAAGATATTTGAAAGTGGTATTGCTATATTTGCGATCTCATCACTTTGTATGACCTTGGTTCCGACAACCGAATCATTCATCCTGATCCGGGTCATCCAGGGACTTGGTGCAGCCATGATTTACGGAACCGGAATGGCCATCGTGACCGGGGTCTTCCCTCCGGGAGAGCGGGGCCGGGCAATAGGTGTTTATATTTCATTTGTGTACTTCGGTCTCTCGGTCGGACCGTTCCTTGGCGGTATCCTGACAGCATACCTGGGATGGAGAAGTATCTTCCTTGTCAATGTCCCAATCGGTCTGCTTGCAGTCCTGCTCATCCGCCTGAAATTAAAAGGTGAATGGGCAGAAAGTAAAGGTGAGCGGTTTGATTTCATTGGATCAGTAATCTACAGTCTCTCGCTTGTTGCCGTAATGTATGGGTTTTCAACGCTCCCGCATGAAGGAGCCATCACTCTGATCGCAGCCGGATTAATATTTGTAGCTGTCTTTGCCTGGTATGAGAGCAGAATTACATTTCCCGTGCTCAATGTCCGCCTCTTCTCAGGAAACAAGGTGTTTCTGTTCTCAAACATCGCAGCACTCATCAACTATAGCGCAACATTTGCGGTGACATTCCTGCTGAGTCTTGATCTCCAGTATACCAAAGGATTCTCACCTGAACATGCCGGCCTTATCCTTATTGCCCAGCCGGTGATGATGGCACTTGTTTCCACCCTTTCAGGAAGGCTCTCAGATCAGGTTGAACCCGGAAAAGTTGCATCAGTTGGAATGGCAATCACCACCCTCGGGCTTTTTCTGCTCGTCTTTCTCACCGATGCAACACCAATCTGGTACATCGTTATCAGTCTGCTAGTCCTTGGAACCGGTTTTGGTTTCTTCACTTCGCCAAACACAAACGCAATCATGAGTTCAGTGCAGAAACACGATTACGGAGTAGCTTCGGGAACCACATCCACCATGAGACTACTCGGTCAGATGCTCTCAATGGGATTTGCAACCATGCTCTTTGCTATTTACATTGGCCCTGTCCAGATCACACCGGAGTATTATCCGGCTTTTATATCCTGCCTGCAGGCCGGATTTGCAATTTTTACAATTCTCTGCGGAGCAGGCATTTTTTTCTCACTCATCAGAGGCCACATGAGGGGGAATGATTAACCTCAACGTTCTATAATCTCAGACACATATATATCTAAACACGCCCTTTTTTACTTTATCAGATGATTCAACCAATTTCGAGGATTTTATATATAGATGATGAGCCGGGGTTTCTTGATCTCTGTAAGACATTTCTTGAACGTTCTGGTGAACTTGTTGTAAAAACCACCCGTTCCGGTTCTGAAGCACTTCGTTTGCTAAAAGAAGAACACTTTGATGCTATCATCGCAGATTATCTGATGCCAGGGATGGATGGAGTCGAACTGCTCATCGCAGTCCGTTCAGATCCCCTGATTAGTGAAATTCCATTTATCCTCTTTACAGCACGGGGTCGTGAAGAGGTTGTCATCAAAGCCATCAATAACGGTGCTGACTTCTATCTTCAGAAAGGCGGCGAGACTGGAATCAGATTTCTTGAACTGGCAGAAACTGTGAAAACTACCATAAGACGTAGAAAAAACAGATTCTTGTATTACCAGGATGATGAGAATCTCCATTCAAATCCCTCATCACCCGAAGATTCAGGTGATACTACCAGAAAAACTGCTAATATTCACGGAATTCACCAAACAGATGATTCAAACATCGGATTTGACCACCTAAACAAAAGAAATAAGACTGAACAGCGTGAACTCCGGTGTTCCAGTATCATCGCTCATGCACCCTGGGGAATCCACTGCTACCGTCTTGAAAATGAAGTATTCATCTTTGAAACCGCAAACCAGGCAGCTCAGAGAATGACTGGAATAAAGGCAGAAAGTTTGCGGGGAAGACCTGTGACTGAAGTATTCCCTGCTCTTGTTTCCGCAGGTATTACAGATATATTGGAAGAAATTAATCTGTCTGGACAGTCATGGCATTCAGACAATCCAGTCAGGTTTTCTGATATACCAGATGCAAAAGCATTTGATCTCTTTGTATTCAGAACATCCCCTGGCAATATTTCAGTAATTCTAAACGAACCTGTTCGAGGGAGAGAAAAAGAGATCATTCCTCCAAGAGAACTCTACCAGTCATTCATAGAAGCATCACCAGATGTCATTATTATCACCGATATCACCGGAAATATCATTTTTAGCTCACCAAAATCACAAAAAATGTTTTCACTTCCACCTGATACAGAAGTCAATGGCACAGAAATCCTGGCCTGGATATCTCCGGATTACAGATATCAGGCGTTTGATTCCATATCTAGACATCTAAGGGGAGAACAGACACCTCCAGCAATATACTGGTTGCTCCGAATTGATGGAACCTCATTTCCTGCAGAGATCCATTCAGCTCCTTTACATGACAAGGCCGGAAAAATAACAGGTATTGTATCGATAATCCGTGATACTTCAGAACGCACTGAACAACAAGACGCATTGGAGCGTGGAAACCGGAAACTCAACTTACTTTCATCCATTACTCGGCATGATATCCTGAATAAGATTACAGCACTTCGCCTTTATTGTTCCCTTATAGAGGAGGGAGAAGATCCAGCACAGAACAAGGAGATGATCCTGAAGATAGAACAAATGGCTTCAAATATTTCCGATCTGGTAACATTCACCAGTTACTACCAGAACCTTGGTATCAACACTGCCAGATGGATTGCACCGGCCGAAGTGGTGACCAGGATCGTTGACATGATTGAACTTGACAATATCAGGATCAAAAATAACTTTGGAATGGTCATGATTCTTGCAGATCCCCTGTTTGAGAAGGTTCTCTACAATCTCTTTGACAATGCGGTGAAGTACGGCAGGAAGATAACAACTGTCAAAACCGGATATGAGATCACCAATGATGGAATTATTCTCTATGTTGAGGACGATGGGGTGGGTATTTCTCATGAGGAGAAAGAGAAAATCTTTGATAGAAATGTAGGGAGTGGAACCGGACTTGGGCTCTTCCTCAGCAGGGAAATCTTAAGCGTTACAAACCTTTCAATCAGGGAGACAGGAACTGCAGGTGTAGGAGCCAGGTTTGAGATCCTGGTTCCTCCATCAAAATACCAGATCCCATTATAATCTGAGGACCTTTATCAGAAGAAAGAGAAGTTTACCAATTCATTCCCAACAATTAAATAATAATCCCCCCCATGTGCTGGATATATTTTCAGAAGTCTGGTGCTAGTTACCGTTCTGAAATCTCTTCTGTAAACTGATGATCAGGGGGAAATCGCGGTTTTCAGAGGTATATGGCCAGCATACTCGGGGGGACAGCGTGATATCGGTTCTGCATGTTGATGATGAACGTGGACTATTAGAAGCAGTAAAACTCTCACTAGAAGATACCGGGGCATGCATCGTAGATACTGCGGAGTCAGCAGAACTGGCGATTGAGATGTTTAGGTCATGTCCTTATGATGCAATCATTTCTGATTATGCGATGTCAGGTACAAATGGTATAGATCTCCTCAGGCAGGTCAGAACTGAGTTTGGAGATATCCCCTTCATCCTTTATACAATAATTCCCCGTGAAGATGTTTTAATAGAGGCAATAAATTACGGAGTTACATTTTACCTGCAGAAAGGAACGGAGCAGGGATTACAGACAGTTGAACTTGTGCATGTCATCGATCAGGCAGTGACTCGACGAATTGCTGAGCAGGCACTCAAAGAGAGTGAAAGCCGGTACAGGACTATTATCGAGAACATCATCGATGTGTATTACCGGACAGATTCAGAGGGAACGCTTGTTTACATAAGTCCGTCTGTTCTTTCGATACTCGGTTATGACTCACTGGAAGAGGTGCTGGGAAGGAAAAACGGGGAGTTCTGGAAACTTCCATCTGAACGCGATATCCTCATGGACCTCCTTAAAGAGAAGAAGGAGATCAGGGATTATGAGGTAACCCTGCTCACCAGAACCGGAGATGATATTCAGGTCGCAGTCAGTTTAAGGATCTGCGTTAATGAGAAGGGAGAATTTGATGGAGTGGAAGGAATTTTCAGGGACATTTCTGTAAGAAAGAAGATCGAATATGAGCTCCGGGCAAAGAACCTTGAACTCGAAGAGATAAACCGGGAACTATCTGGAACTCTAGAAGAACTCACTTTAACCCAGACTGAACTGGCAGAGCGCAATAAAGAACTTCTTTCCCGTGAAGCATCGCAGAAGAGATCCGCCGCTGCACTGAAAAGGGCAAATAAACAACTCAACCTCCTCTCAAGTATAACAAGACATGATATTCTCAATCAAATAACGGCCCTGAACGGGTACCTCACCCTGATAAGAGATGAAATCCGGGACGGAGAAGCTACAAAGTACCTGGACAAACTTGAATTAGTTGCAGGTACTATCGAGACACAGATAGCGTTTACACGGGTGTATCAGGATCTTGGATCCCAGGATCCCCAGTGGCTTGATGTAAAAAATCTCATTCCCCATGCCACTCTTTCAGGCCTCACACTCATTGAGTCAAATCTGAACGAAATTAAAATTTTTGCGGATCCTATTGCAGGAAAAGTCTTTGAAAACCTCTTTGATAACACAATCAGACACGGAGGGAAAGTAAGCAGAATTGAAATCACTGCACGTGAACAGTCTGGACATCTGATAATAACCTGGGAGGATAATGGAATTGGAATCCCTACTCCCGAAAAAGAACTCATATTTAATAGGGGATATGGAAAGAATACTGGACTCGGACTTTTCCTTGTACGGGAGATCCTCTCAATCACCGGGATATCAATAAGGGAGATAGGAATAGAGCAGAAGGGTGCCATATTTGAGATCTCGATTCCTAAAGGGGGATACCAGATGGAGAAGACAAATGTCGACGCTTGAAGTGCAGAAGATAACATTCCTATTCCCGCAAAGGTAATGCAATAGTATGAATACCATCCTTGTTTGAATCAGCAAAATTTTGATTATCTCACCCCGTTGAATCGCGGAAATTATACAGTAAAGAGAAGACCGGCAAACAGGACAATTGGGGATATCTTCGTTATACACTCTCATGGAAAAAGAAGAGGATTACCGGGCTCTTATTGAGCAACTCAGGCTGCTCGTAGATAACTCTTCAGACGTCATCACACTTCTAAATAAAGATGGAAAGTATATATACGTCAGTGAATCTGTTACCAGAGTAACGGGACATACACCTTTTGAACTGATTGGAAAATCATTTGATTCGGCAGCAATTCATCCAGACGACCTCCCAGATGTAAAAATGGCACTCAATCTCATAGAGAAACAGCCTGGAGTTCAGATTCGGATGACATACAGGCACAGTGACAATAATGGGGGATACCGGTATATGGAGACAATTGGGGAAAACTTCATTGATAATCCGGGTATTAATGGAATTCTTTTGAGTAGTCGGGACTGTTCTGAAATGAGGTGTGAAATAGACAATCTCAGGGACCTTACTGAGAGTCTCATACACAAGAACCAGGCACTGCTTGAGAAGAATGATGAACTCACTCTCCATATCGTGGATATTGAGGCTAAGATTCGTGAGTATACCGATGACTTGGAAGATAAGACGGATGAGATTCAGCAATTGCTCAAACAAAAGGATGAATTTATCTATCAACTTGCACACGATCTCCGTACACCTCTGACACCGGTTGTTGCCATGCTTCCACTTCTTAAAGCCGGGATCCAGGACCATGATGCAAAAGCCCTGCTCGATATCTTCAACAAAAGTATTCAGTATCTGCAAAAAATGGTTGAGAACATCATCTACTATTCACAACTCAACAAGCAGTATTCTATAAC
>NZ_DATMYY010000334.1:0-4623 GCF_035560735.1 Methanospirillum sp. | reverse complement strand
ATTCGGAACCATTTATCTTCGAACATTGGTGAAATCCGTGAATTTTCAATCAAATATCCGCAACTATCGTCATGAACTGATTCTGCTGGGAATTCTGATCCTGGCATCAGTCCTCCTCCTCTTTAATCTGGCAAAGGAAGGGTATTCAAACTCGTACTATGCTGCAAGTGTTAAGAGTATGCTCACAAATCCTGGCATCATGATCTATAATTCCTATGATCCAACAGGATTTGTGACCGTTGATAAGCCCCCGATAAGCCTCTGGATTCAGACTTTGGGTGCTACATTACTGGGATTTTCTGGCTCCTCTGTAATTCTTCCCCAGGCCCTTGCCGGGATTTGTTCGGTTCTCCTGTTGTACCTGCTTGTTTCAAGATCATGGGGAAAGGAAGCAGGCCTTATTGCTGCATTTACTCTCACGATAACCCCCATCTTTGTTGCAGTCGCACGGACAAACAACATGGACGGGCTGCTTATATTTGTTCTTCTTGGGGCTGTGTTTCTGGCTGTAACTGCCTGGAAAACAGGTTCTCCGTGGTACCTTGCAGGAGCTGCGTTTCTTATCGGGATCGGATTTAATATCAAGATGATAGAGGCGTTTGCAGTTGTTCCTGCCTGCTTTGGGATCTTTCTGTTGAATTTTAGACTCTCATGGAAGAAGAAGATCCTGTATCTTGCTGCTGCATCAATTGTACTACTTCTGGTTTCTGTATCATGGGCTGCGATGATGGACCTGACGCCGGCTGATCAACGGCCCTATATTGGAAGCAGTACAGGAAACTCTGAGTTTAACCTCATTTTAGGATATAACGGGTTGAACCGGCTACTTGGTGGGTTCATGCCATTTCATGGCGGAGAAATGGGCGCTAACCAGTCCATACGTGGAGGTTCTCCGGGAGCATTCCCTGGCGGTTCAGGTGGAGCATTGCCCCCAGGTATTAACAACGGGTTAGGATCCCCGGGACCTGACTTGAATACAACTCCTCATAATCAGGGCTCCTTCCCTGAAGGGACCAGCGGCTCCACACATACAGGAGAGGACAGGGCTTTCGCAGGCCCTCCCGGGTTTAGCGGGAACGGAACACCTGGTAACTATCCGTTTGGGATGGAGGGTGGGCGACCTAGCGGCGGTTCTGGAATGAATGACGGGGGTGAGCCTGGTCTTTTCAGGATGGGCGATGCAGGGATGTCCGGCCAGATCAGCTGGCTGCTTCCGTTCGCCCTGATCGGTCTGTTAGCCTGGTTTTCACGCCCCAGGTGGTCTGTGCTGACTTCTCTGAATGAGAAAGAGGTCCTCACGATCGCCCTGGCTCTCTGGCTGATTCCTGAGTTATTATACTTCAGTTTTACAAGCGGTTTCTATCACACCTATTACGTAGTTATGGTAGCAATTCCACTTGCAGGTCTTGTTGGAATCGGGGCTGTTTCTATGTTCGATGCCTATCAGAGACCAGGAATCAGAGGGTGGCTGCTCATTGCTGCTATCCTGGTATCCGGGTTTTGCCAGTGGGTATTCCTCAAGTATAATCCTGACTTCCTGGCACCACTCTCCTGGATTGTTCTCGTTGGATCACTGCTTGGTGCTGCGGTATTAATCCTCATCCGCACCCACTCTTCTCTGATTTCTCCAGGAATAGGTACTATTGTGGTCCTGATCACAGTTGGTCTGCTCTGCGTTGCACCCTTTGCATGGTCATGCACTCCGGTGATCTATAAAGGTGAAGGTAATATGCCATCGGCAGGTCCTAGTCTGGTTTCCGGCCATGGGCAGGGCATGGGACCAGGGGAGTTACAGGGTAATAGTTCAGCCCTCTATTCGTATCTGGCATCTCATCAGTCAGGTGAGAAATATATGGTCGGGGTTGAGAGTTCCCGCTCTGCCGGGGATCTCATCCTCTCGTACAGTGCCTCTGTTATGGCGATGGGCGGATATTCTGGCGGAGATCAGATTCTCACTAACGAGTCCCTTAAAACCCTCATTCAGGAAGGAAAGATCAGGTTTTTCCTGCTTGGGCAGAAAGGTCAGGGAATGCCGGGAAGAGAAAGTGGAGGAGTAACCCAATGGGTACAGGATAGTTGTCCTGCAGTTTCAGAGAGCGAATGGAATAGCGGCACAAATCAGGCAAATACAACATCGCCGATGCAAAATAGATTATATGACTGCAAGGGAGTGGTGTGAGAAGATATAATTTACTCCCGTTCTGGTGCATCCGTACTCTGAGTCACCCTGGACTCACCTCTTTTTCGCACTCTGTCTATCTGTTCAATCTCCTGGAGAATCTTTCGCGACAGATAACTGGCATAAATATCCGGACAGATGAATATTCCTGTCTCATTACCATTATCCTCCATAATTGAGACAGATTCACGACGGTCAGCCATCAGCAGCAGTTTCATCGAGACCCCTATGTTTTCTTCTGTACTATGTCGGAAGAGGGATGAATCAATGTCATTCCCGCCATGATAGCATTTTATCTGTACAATCCTGGCAAGTTCTTCTCTTTCAACAACGAGATATACTGGCACCCGTTTTGCTGCACGTGAAATTTCACTGTTGTATCTGGTGAGGAGTTCATCATCATTGCAGAGGAGAATAACCTCTGATTTTGCTCTTTTAAGCATCATCCTGATCTGATTCTCCCGTGTCCACTCTGTACGCAGTTCATACCCCTGCATAAGTGGTTCAGGTGTTTCTGTCTCAAGGGCTTTGAGCCTCTGATATATCCCTTCCAGAGATTCGACCGATTCCTTCTTCAGCCGTTCAAATGTCTGGGTAACATCAACTGGTGAGTATCGTGCTGGCGATCTGCCGGAAGAGGCCACAAATCCTTTTTCTGAAAGGGATGTGAGGGTTTCATAGATTCTGCCTCGTGGGATTCTGGTATGCTCATGAATCTCACGTGCACTAGCTACCCGCAATGCTGACAGGATGCCATACACCTTCGCCTCATATTCGTTCATTCCGATTTTTTTCAGGTGAAGGAGCAGTAAATCATCTATCATACTATGAGCTACTCATTTCAGGAGCACTTTCTTCATAATTTGCCGCTTGTAATCAGATAGGGCATGACAGCCGTACCATTCAAACCATCGAAATGGACATTGTTATTTCTCTTACTATCTGCGATGATGATCCTGATGGGAGGAGCAGCAGTCGCGCCTGCACTTCCACTCATCAGCAAAGCGTTTCCCGATTCATCTGAGTCTTTAATTTCCCTGATAATAACTCTTCCAGCTCTTGCTATCGCCCTTACGGGTTTTTTTATCGGTAGCCTGTCTGATAAATTTGGAAAAGTCAGGGTCCTTGTTGCCTCCGTAGCAGTCTTTACTATCACCGGTAGTTCTGGATTTTATCTTAACTCAATACCTGCAATATTAGCCGGCCGGTTTATCCTTGGAATGGGTATCGCAGGTATAACCTGTACTACCTCCTCTCTAATTGCGTATTATTATGAAGGAATTACCAGGGCGAAAGTTCTCGGGTACCAGGCAGCTGCAATGGGTCTTGGTGTGCTCATTCTTGAGACGAGTGGAGGGTTACTCGCTGGTATATCCTGGCGTGCAGCATTCCTCATCTACCTGATTGGAATTGTAATCCTTGTAGGTGTTCTTGTAACAATGAGAGAGCCTGCATGTTTGAAATTTGAGACGAAACTTGAAACACCTGATCAGGTTTTCCCTGTCCTTCCCCTGCTGGTCGCATATATCACACTGTTTCTTGGGAATATGCTGTTTTTTTTAATGCCAACAAAATTTCCATTTTTACTTGCTAATATGGATGCAGTTTCTGTGTTTGGAGGGAATAGTGCACTTGCAAGCGGATTATTCCTGGGAATATCAGGTTGTGCCTCATCACTTCTCGGGGTTTTGTATGGAAGAATTGCCTGGAGATTCCATCGGTACACGATCCTGACCTTTACGTTTATATTCTTCGGTATTGGACTTTGCAGCCTTGGGTTTGCTACATCACTTGTTACAGTTGCGATAGGGGTTATCTGCATCGGTATCGGGGAAGGAATTTTGATGCCAACCATCCTGAACTGGATTGCAGCCATAACGCCAAAGCAGTACCTTGGCAGAGCAAGTGGAGGATTCTCTGTAGCCCTCAACCTTGGCCAGTTTGCCTCAACACTTGCAATAGTTCCGGTATTTGCCATTGCTGTAACGTACAGTAATGCATTCGTTGCATGTGGCTGTGTGGCGTTTGTTTTTGCTCTGCCATACCTCCTGGCACTCCTGAAGGAGAAGTACGGCATGACAATGGTTCCTACAGGTTCAAAGCAAGATGTCTGATTTAAAGGGATTTTCCTGGCACTCCTTATTTTCCCGATTGATATTGTTTTCCCGTGCCTGTCTGAACAGAAGGGGTTTGATAGTATCAGGGCAGGTTCCATTATTCAGGATATTGAAGAAATCCGTATTCCATGCAGTGATACCTGGAAGCGATGATGGGATTATGAGGGGTGAATCAATCGCAATAAATCCATTGTTTGCGAAGATAAAATCCTCGTGGTTGTTGTTCCAGGCACTTGTTTTATTTGCCGCTTCATGAACTGCGATGGTGAATGTTGTTGCATCCTTAATTCAAGTTCATCTGAAAAAAAGGATATCCTCCCTTAGAAA
>NZ_DATMYY010000333.1:0-3418 GCF_035560735.1 Methanospirillum sp. | reverse complement strand
GAATTGTAATACTTATAATTCCAGAATCCTTTCCATAATGTCTGACTACATCCGATGATATCGAAAGACACCAGTCAACCACCTGATTTATCTTTCCCGGGTCGTCTCGCATCTCCTCATCAGAGATCATAAAACAGAGGTACCGGGGAATACGCTCCAGGTTTCGCGCGATCCACCATTCATAAAACCTGTATAACATGGGCGTATTCTCCAAATATGAGGGCAATATTATCTGACGCGAACTAGATTGCCGGAATTGAAATCATTTATCCTGCAGGTTAGTTCTTGGACCAGCCTTATTAGTTTTTTTCATGAAGTATAAAAGGATTCGATCAACCTCTTTCTTTTTTCTTTTCTTTGATCTGGCACAGTTAATATAATTGCAGGTCAACTGATAACCAGAGCGATGTACAAATACCTTACCGGTATCGATAGTATTGACCAGCGGACAGGCGGTCTAACCCCGGGTACCAATATCCTCATCCTCGCTCCAGCATTTACCAATGGTGAGCAAGTCGCAACATACCTTGCAAAACCCCGTAAGGGTGAGTATATGATAGTCCTGACTACCGAAAATCAGGCAACCGATATGCTTGATTTTTTCAAAGGAAACAATTTTGATACAAATTACATTGGAATTATTGATGCTATCAGTAAAAGTAGTTCAGGTCCAGGACAGGATAGTCAGAAAGTAAAATACGTAGGTAGTCCGAATGACCTTACCGGGATGGATATCAGGTTCTCTCAGCTTACTGAAGAAATTATGAAAGGAGAATTCACTGATGATCCGAATCAACTCTTTCCTACTCCAATCAGGTATTGTGTTCTCTCACTCACTTCCCTGCTGATGTTCCGCAAAGTAGATGTTATCTACCAGTTTCTCCACATCATCACTTCAAAACTAAAGAAAATGGGTTCTATTGGGGTATTTCTGATAAATAGCGAGTCATTTGATCAGAAGACAATAGCCATCGTAAAGCAGCTGATGAATATGGTTGTTGAGATAAGAAATGACGACAATGGTACATCAATGCGAATTCAGGGAACGATGGGAGCTACAATGAACTGGAAACAGTTCCAGGTGGAGAACGGGTCAGTCATCTTCACATCCTGATTTTAAACCATTAGCGTTAATCTGACCATAATCAATAATTGAAGATACTATGTTGACATTTGTAGGTCTTGGCCTGTATGATCTTGATGATATTTCTCTCAAAGGTATGCATGCTATAGAAGAGGCTGACCATGTTTTCCTTGAATCATACACGTCGCGTCTGATGGGAACAGACCCGGCATCCATGGAAAAACGGTATGATAAACCCGTCCATATCCTGAAACGCGAGGATGTTGAGCAGCATCCTGAACCTATTCTGTCAGCTGCCCGGTTAGGCAATGTAGTATTCCTTACCGGGGGGGATCCCATGGTCTCAACCACTCATTCTGATATCAGGATAAGAGCTGCAGAGCAGGGGATTTCAACCCGGATCATCCATGGAGCATCGATTGCAAGCGCAGTGTGTGGTCTTTGTGGATTGCAGAATTACCGGTTTGGCAAATCCTGTTCTGTTCCGTATCCTGCAAAGAACTGGTTCCCAAAAACTCCGTTTGAAACTATAAAAGCAAACCTGAAAGCAGATCTGCATACCATCGTCTTTCTGGATATTCAGGAGAAGAGATACATGAGTGTCAGTGATGCTGTTGAGATTCTTGAGAAACTCTCTGCTGAAGACGGCACTCCTATATCTCTGTACGTGGGAATGGCACGGGCTGGTTCGCCTGAACCTGTTGTGATAGCAGGAACTGCGGAAAAGATGTTAAAAGCAGACTTTGGATCTCCACTTCATATTCTGGTTATCCCTGCTCAGTTGCATCCTGTTGAAGAAGAATATCTTAAAACCTTTGCGGGTCTATGAGGTCATGAATCCCGGGTCATTAGAGCAGTACAGATCTGATCTGTCTCTGGCATATTCCAATACAGGATCGTTTCAACAACCAAAGACCCCGCTTTGGATTGTTACTGCTGGTATCAGGGAGATGATATCCTCTTATCTCACTGATTCAGAGGTTTTTTATCAACGCGAGGACCTCGTAAACGAGTATGCTGCCCTTCTCTATGCACATGGCTGGCTGGATGCGGCTATCTATCTTGGTTATCTCACTGGCTTAACACCACCTCTTTATCTTCCTGAAGATTCCTCGATCCCCTGTGATCTTCATGAACGACTTGCAGAAAAACGTAACCGGTATGAATTGATGTTACGCGATGCCCTTGGTTCAATAGAAATTGCACCGGCGTCCGGTTCACCGCTCTATGCTGCAGCAGTTCGCATCAGAAAAAAAGGTGAAGATGCATTCCCGGCTAAACCCGGGACTGCATATATGCAGGAACTGGGACGTATCAGTTATGGTTATGGGTGGATAGATGCCGGACTCCGTGCTGGGTTATTCCGGATTATAGCAAATCCCCATCTTTTTACAACTGAAACGAATACAGATCTTTGATTTGATCTTAGATCAGGGTTTTCTTCGTGATTCAAGTTCTGCATAAACCGCTGATGGGTCAACTCCTGCAGCCTTGAGAGCAATCAGGGTATGGAACAGCAGATCAGCAGCTTCGCTGGCAATTGCTTTCGGTTCTTTGTTTTTTATAGCGATGATAAACTCAACCGATTCTTCACCCACCTTTTCAAGAGCCTTATCAACCCCTTTGCGGTGTGTTAAAATGTGGGTTGTATATGATCCTTCAACGGGATGGGCAGCCCGGTCTTCAATAATCGTCCAGAGTTCTTCAAGAATGGCTGAACTGGTCATGCAGCCTCTCCTTCCGGAAAGACCTCACCGACCTCCATTCCAAAGAATCTTCTAACCAGAGCACGTGCCTTTTCAATTGTACATCCATTCTTTCCGATGGCAATTCCTACCTCACTGCGGGTAGCCACGAATGTATTGATCTTGCTGGTGTCAGGATCTATTTCTATCCTGAGGATTTTTGCAGGTTTGAAGATATTTGCAAGAAAATCATCAAGTTTCTCGGCATACTCAACCATCTCTACTTTTCTGCCAAGAACATTCTGAAGTCTTCTGATATTATCTCCTTTTTTACCTATTGCATATCCCATGTCACCAGCTTTTATTACGTAAATGATGCGGTCAAATTTTTCGTCGATGACACAATCGAGTGCGGTGGATTTGGTGAGGATGCGGATCTCCTCGATATATCTACGCTCTTTAAATCCAAGTGTACGTTCCATGAGTGAACAATCTCCATATTCGCTGAGAGAAGTATCCGATAGATGGCTTTCCGAAATAACAAAAGATCCATACCCTCCCCTGGCATATAGTGAAAATACGGGGGCTGGAATATATTGAACATCTCTTTTGACTGGAAGACCGTTTTAATATTGCCGATATAATACTT
>NZ_DATMYY010000332.1:0-3713 GCF_035560735.1 Methanospirillum sp. | reverse complement strand
ATTCAATAAAGGTCAATTCTCATAATTATCATTTCGAGGCCCTGATTGAATGCTTGATACACATTCAGGCATTTTCGATTAAATAATAAAGCATTATTGCTTTCGGGCATTCGAGTTTTTGATCGATGTGAGTATCTCCTTTGCCAACATACTCATGTATACAATTGAGTCCTGTTTTTCATAGGACGATCTGAAGGAGAGTTGTAAGAGTGATTTCACTCCGTTTTTACCGCATATATGATATTGGAAGGGAGATTGATCTCGATCAGCTCGAACGTGAACTTGCACGAAGTTACTTTACTGCCAGGGCCAGTTTTCTGAGGGTCAATCCGAAATCTATTATGATGGAAGACCCACCGCTCATGCTCAAAATGCATGAGGTGAGCGTTGAGCGTCAGGGTTTTACATTTAACCTGCATGTCATCGCCCGTTTATATGATATTGGGGCAATAAGTCTCTGTTTTTTGTATGACGATCCAGAAGCACCTTCATCTGCTCTGGAGGATACGGCTCTGCTCTTTGCGGGACATGAAGGATTGTCAGATCTCTTTGGTACATATTTAAAGAATCTGGGTGAGATTCTTGGACCACATATCAAAAATATCTCGATCCAGTCTGACTTTTTCGAAGACTATACGATTTATGTCACCGATCGTATAGACAAAAGTATTGATCCTGCTGTCCTCCTCAGTGGAGAGAGAACTCAGTTTTCATCACAGATGCGAGAGGAGATAGTCAGAAACACACACAGTTACACCGCTGATGATATTGCTATCCTCTCGTATGACTCAGCACTTCTCTGCAATCCTGAAAATCCAACAGACCTCATTGATCTCATTGAGTTTGCAAATGTGCAGGTACTAGAACTTAGATATTATGACCGGGTTCTCAACCGTCAGATGGAGAAGATGTACGATGATATTGAGCAGGCAGACCGGATGTCACGTCTTCGCAGGATGCGGCAATACCACCATATTATGTCTCAGTTGATGGAGACCTATGCCGAGATATCAGAGATTACAGAAAAAGTGAATAACCTGATCAAAGTTACGGAAGATGTCTATTATGCCAGGGTGTATGCCACTGTCCTTAAGGTGATGCGAAGCAGCCAGTGGAGTGACAGTGTGGACCGGAAGATTAAGGTCATTCACGAAAACTACTCGATGCTTTCTGAAGAAGTCAGGATTCAACACTCAAACTTCCTAGAATGGGTAGTTATTATTCTCATTGCTATGGAATGTGTTCTTGGTCTCTTAAGGAGTGTACATTAAGATTTGATGCGCAGTTACTCTCTCCAGAAAAAAAGTCTAATAATCGGGGTTTTCCTCACACGTGCAGGTACAAAATGTCTGGAATAATTGAAGCCGTGGATCTCAGGAAAGAATATGGATCCCTGACTGCAGTTGATGGTATCAGTTTTTCGGTAAAAAAAGGGGAACTATTTGGATTCCTAGGTCCAAACGGGGCCGGGAAGACGACAACCATGAAGATTTGTGAGTGCGTCTCTCCCAGAACAGCAGGTTCACTGCATATCTTCTCCATGGATCCTGATCTTAAAGGGAGGGAGATTCGTAGTCGCCTAGGTGTAGTTCCCCAGGAAACAAACCTCGACAATGAGCTGACTGTTGCTGAAAATTTGCAAATTTATGCGTCATTTTTTAATATCACACCTGTTGAAGCCCGCACAAGAACCGAAGACCTTCTGGAATTTTTCGAGCTTACTGCCAAGCGAGACACACTCATTGAACAGCTATCAGGGGGTATGAAACGGCGCCTGCTTTTGGCACGTGCTATGATCAATCATCCTGAGATCCTGATTCTTGACGAACCAACGATCGGACTGGATCCCCAGGCACGTCACCACATCTGGGAACGCTTGCAGCATATCCGTGCTCAGGGAAACACGATAGTAATCACAACCCATTATCTGGATGAAGCTGAAAGGCTCTGTGACCGGCTGGTGATCATGGATCATGGGAAGATTCTGGTTGAAGGTTCACCAAGAGATCTGATAGATACTCATATTGGTATGGATATTGTGGAGGTTGAACATACACCTGAAGTAATCAACTGCCTGAATTCTCTTGGAATTATCTTTGAGTCCGTTAATGAAACAATTCAAATCAGGACTAAAACCCCTCGACAGGTTGCAGATCAGATACTTTCAGAGTGCCAGGGCGTCAGGGTTGTTACAAGACCGGCAAGTCTTGAGGACGTATTTTTAATGCTTACTGGAAGGAGGCTTCGGGAATGAACCGGACTTATCATAACATAATTCTGTTTCTTCGCAATTCATATCATGTGTGGTTTCGAAATCTACTGGTCTTTCTAAAGAATATCAAAGTAAACTTTCTCCCACCTTTCGTTGAACCTCTTCTTTACCTGGGGGCTATTGGATTTGGTATCGGAACTTATGTAGGAGAAGTTGATGGGATCTCATTTGTCCGCTTTATTGCCCCTGCAATCCTTGCAGCTTCTGTTATGAACGCCTCATTTTTCGAATGTGCGTATGGTACCTATGTCCGGATGTATTATGGGAAGGCTTTTGAAGCAATGATGGCCACTCCGATACGTTTGCGTGAGATTGTTATTGGTGAGATCTTTTGGGGAGCAACCCGGGGACTAATATCAGCTGCTGCTATCCTTTTGATCCTTTCTCTTCTGGGTCTTGCTGATCTTCCTCAGAGTTTGGTTGTCCTTCCTCTGGCATTTTTAGCAGGATTCCTTTTCTCAGCGATTGCAGCATGTTTCTCAGCAGTTACTCCTTCTATTGATGCTTTGAGTTATCCTTCGCTCCTCTATATTGCACCGATGTTTCTTTTTAGCGGAACATTCTTTCCACTTAGTCTTCTTCCAGAGCCATTGCAGGTATTTGCATTTGTCGCTCTTCCGCTAACACATGTTGTCACACTTACCAGGGGAATTATGGTTGGCGGAGCTATGCCGTTATGGCCTGTCAATATTGCATGGATTATTGTAGGAATTGTGGTTGCAACCAGTATTGCAGTCAGGCTCTTTGACCGTAGGCTGATTATTTAATAAAAAAAGGAATACGTGTTAGATTTTGAGTCCTGACTGGTATGAGAATACTTTCTGGAAATTTCTCATATTACCTGCTACCCCTGTTTGGTCTTTCCACTGATTTGTACCAGATACGTTGGTCTGATTATCCCTCGCTTCCATGATAGAACCACTAAAAGTAGTTCTCACAATACCATCAGCGACCAAAACCCCTGAATTTGCATCCGGGCTGATTGCAACCTGGTAGTTAAGTCCGGCTGGTACCAGATCTTCGCCAACCATCCGGAGATTACCAGATTCTGATATTTGTGCATGGTTTACATTCATAAAGGAGATCTTCGACTGAACTGTATTACAAAATGCAGGGAACCAGGTGAGGTCTTTGGCTGCATACACACAGCGAAGGAGATCATCATCAGCTGGTTTGTATGAGCCTGCAATATTTAGGAGATAACTCTCCTCACCGAGCATATGCGATCCATTGGTTGTATCATATGTAAGGATTTTCTGGGTCTGAATATTGTAAGTGCTTGCAGCCTGATTCTTTGAATCAAAGTCAAAGTTCTTGTTTATAGCAAGTTTTCCCCCATTAGTCAGGAGATTGTCTGACCAGGAGGTCTCACCGATCACATCACCGGGATTTGTGATATGTTTTGTAATTGAATACTCCTGGCTATCAGCAGATGCTATTG
>NZ_DATMYY010000331.1:0-2460 GCF_035560735.1 Methanospirillum sp. | reverse complement strand
GATATAGTTTATCTCAAACAGAAATAGTACCCATTCTATGAGGAACTGGAGTATACTGACCCGGATTGTTCCTTGTGCTATCATTCTGCTTCTTGCAGTACATGTATCAGCTATCCCACCTATGCCCACTGAATTTTATGGTAGTGTGGTTATCGATGGTAAACCTGCTCCAGCTGGCACGAATATAACTGCCATAATTAATGGAGTCGAAAAGGGAAGCATCAAGACTGTGGTTGATGGATTTTATGGTGGTCCTGGTATTTTTGATGATAGATTGAAGGTATCTGTTCCAGAAGAAGAATACAAGCCTGGTATGCTTAAGATTTCCTTCATGATCGGTGATAAGCAGGCAACCCAGGCTGTTGATTATGAACCTGGTGTATCAAAGCAACTTGATCTAGCAGTCGGAACTGGTGCCACCACTATGGCATCTCCTGCTACCTACATGACTCCGGTTGATAATACTACTTCTGTTTCTACCAGTAACGCAGTAGTAAATTCAGGTTCTGGTACATATTCGCCATCCTCATCCGGAAGTGCCTCCTCAGGATCCGGAACCACGATAAGTTATGGCCTTGATCAGGATCGTACATTCAAAGCTGAGGATGGTCTAGCAGAACTACAGTTCGGAAAATCAACGATGCTCTTCTCACCTGAAGGGCAGTTTTTGAGTGCAGTTGGTATACGGCCAAAAAGTGTCTCTGATCTTCCGCCACTCTCGACAAATAAAAGTCTGAAGTTTACCGGTTATGCCTATGAAATCATTCCTTCAGAGACGTACTTTAATCCGAAAGGAATATTGGTACTCAGACTTCCTCCTGATCGTGCCTACGATATCATCAATTCTGGTCCTTCACTATATGAGTACATCTCCCAGACTGCCTCATGGGAACCAGTCCATACAACATCAAGTGCTTTTACAAATGAGATATCAGGAGATATCTACGAAGCCGCAATATATGGCCTATATATTCCTTCAGAGGGCCATTCTTTAAATCAAAGTGGTCAGAATTCTGGCATTAATCAGACCCAGGTTTCTTCAATATCTTCAGGTGGTGTCAGTTATCAACCTTCAGTTCCAAGCAATGTTTCTGCAATTAATCCCATAACGCCAGTACCAGTGATTACTCCTGAAGATACTACTCCAGTTCCGACTCCGGGGGTCCAAGTTAGCAATCCTCAGACACCTGTTATCACCCCCCTGCCATCTGTTACCCAGGCAGTTCAGACAAAAACAATTACTAATTCCAGTTCACAGAAAAACCCAGGTCCAGTATCGTTTACAGCACCGCTGGCAGCCATAACGAATAAAGTTCCCAAATCAGTTCTTTCAATAATTGGAATAGTGTGCCTGATTATTATAATCAATGCTGCTGTTTATGCCGTATACCGGTATTGGTGGGAGAAGCGGAAACAGAATGGGTAAGCGGGCAGATACTGTTCTTGCGGCCACAATTATCCGTGAGATACAGAGAGGAAATCCTGAGAAGGCTCTTGCCTCCATTGAACGGTTTCTTGAAAAGAAACCAGGAGAGCCCGCTCTCCTAAATCTGAAAGGAGTATCTCTAGATATGCTCGGGAGGCATGATGAGTCCCTCTCCTGTTATGAGCAGGCTCTTTTAGCAGATCCATCACCAGCAATATACTGGAATAACAAAGGACTTGCCCTTCAGAACCTTGGCAGATATAATGATGCAGAACTTGCTTACAGGGAGGCCCTTTCAAGAGATTCTGAGTCTCTTGAAGCATCTTACAACCTGGCAAATACACTGCAGTCTCTTGGAAGATTTGATGAAGCACTTTTACTTTTTGACCAAGCTCTGGATATCAGGCCAGATCATCTCCTCGCCCTTCTCAATAAAGGAAATGCTCTGGCATCATTGAAACGTTTTGAAGATGCCATAGCCTGTTATCTTGAAGTATTGGATATCAGACCGGATTATTCTGACGCTGCCTATAATGTTGCCCACACATATGAAGAAATGGGAAGACTGAAGGAGGCACGGGACTGGTATTCGAAAACCTTAATCATTGATCCCGACTACCATCATGCTACAGAGCAGTTGAAATCTCTGTGAGTTGAGGAGGGGTATGATTCGGATTCTTGTCGTTGATGATTTAGAAGCACTTCTTGATGTAGTAAAATATATTCTGGAGTCTAATCCAGATTTTGAAGTTGATACAGCCCCGTCAGTTGACGAGGCTCTAGTCTTACTTGAGAAACATAAGTACGACATTATCATCTCTGATTATTATATGCCTGAAGAAAATGGGCTTGAATTTTTAAAACAGGTCCGGTCGATGAACCTGAGTATCCCCTTTGTCATACAAACCGGTCACGGGGATGAAATTACAGCACTTGAGGCCCTGCAGGGAGGAGCAGATTTTTTCCTGGAGAAAGGATCAGAAGGCCCTCTTCAATATCTCGCGTTCACTCAGATCATCAATCTCTTAGTTTCC
>NZ_DATMYY010000330.1:0-25126 GCF_035560735.1 Methanospirillum sp. | reverse complement strand
TATCAACGAGAAAGATGGTACCGATAGGAAAGGATATATTTTCATTTGGCTCAAGTTCATTAGTTCTTAGTTTTGTTTGCATTTTGACCGATTCAAACATCACTAAGGACACATTTATTTCTTGTTAGTGGCAAAGTTAGGCTGAAAAATATCGTATTATCTTTCTCTCTCCTTCTCCTCGTGCTGACACTCGGTCCCCAGGTATCCGATGCAGTATCTGATCCGACAATTAACGTGTCCGGGCCTCCTGCGGTAATCACTGTAGGTGTCTATGTGGGTGATTTCAAGCAGTTTAACATACAGGAAGGGACCTGCGAGGTCGATTTTTATCTTCACTTGAAATCCGACATACCGATCACCATTAATGATATCGAACTGATGAATGGAGATATAATAACAGCAGATCTAACTCACAACACGCCCAACGACAAATACTACCGGGTACACGCAACCGTGAGTACTGATCTCACTCTCCAGAATTATCCGTTTGATTATGAGACCATCAGGATTGAGATAGAACCGAAGGATCTCTATGAAAATGAAGCAATTTTAGCCATTGATGCCATAAAAACAGGTATTGACCCGTCTGAAAAGATAGATGGCTGGTCATTTGTGAATATTAGCTCAGAGGTTGATAACCAGATCTTTCCGGGAGATGGAGAGGCATACTCCCGGGCCGTCTTTAATTTTACGATGAAAAGAGAGGCCCTCTCTACTGTACTGAAATTCTTTCTGCCCATCTTTCTCATCGTCCTCGTCTCCCTCTTTTCATTACTGATGAAGGTGACCTCCCGCCTGAGCCTGAATTCTTCTATGTTCCTGGCAGCCGTACTGATTCACTGGCGTGTTGTCAGTGAGATCCCAAACCTGTCGTACGGAGTTTTTCTTGACATTTTTATGGTCATCACATATGCGACCCTGATAATGGTGCTGATCTCAGGAATCCTCCAAATACATTTCACAGACAGTGGCAAGGGAGCTCAGGCTGATCTAGTGCACCGCATATCGATATTGTTTATCCCGGCCTTCTGTCTGCTGAATTATCTCTGGCTTTTTTATACCCTTCGCACTTTAACATCCTAATATCTGGTTTCTGTTAATAAACAAGGCCTCTATAATCTTTTAAATTCAAATTTAGCGTTTTTACTGGGTGTCTGTACCTGAGTGACTGGGTTTTATATGATTAATCGTGTAAAATATACTCGGGATTTCTCTTGAGAGAACTACGAATACACGGAAGAGGTGGTCAGGGCTCGGTCACGGCTGCCGAACTGATCGCGGTAGCGGCCTTCAAAAGTGGCGTCTACTCCCAGGCATTCCCGGCTTTCGGTGTCGAGAGACGCGGAGCTCCGGTCCAGGCATTTGTCAGGTTCTCAGATGATAAGATCAGGCTCCGGAGCCAGATCTACGAACCTGATTATGTCATTGTACAGGACAGTACCCTCATCAAGGATGTGAATGTCTTCTCAGGGATGAAAGAGGGCGGTATCGTCCTCATAAACACAGAGAAGGGTCTTGATTCTCCGGTACCGGCTGGTGTGAAGCTGATCCAGATTGATGCAACCAAGATGGCACTAGAGATTCTTGGTGTTCCAATAACCAATACCACCCTCATGGGTGCATTTGCAGCGTTAAGTGGGGAAATTTCACTTGATGCCCTTGAAGAGGCAGTACGTGAACGTTTCTCCGGGTCTCTGGCCGATAAGAATGTGAATGCTGCGCGGGCAGCCTTTGATCTGATCAAGGGAGGTGCCTGATGGCTCTTCGTATCGGGTGTGCAGCAGCACCCGGCCAGGCTCAGGAGAACAAGACCGGTTCATGGAGGGTGTTCAAGCCTGTCTATGATCACGAGAAATGTACCGGTTGTAGTATGTGCCAGCTGGTCTGCCCTGAAGGCTGTGTTCATCCTCAAGATAAAAAGTTTCAACCAGATTATGACTTCTGTAAAGGCTGTGGTCTTTGTGCAGCAGAATGTCCTGTAAGTGCGATTACGATGATCAAGGAGGAGAAGTAGATGAAGGGAATTCTTGAAGGGTCGCACGCAGCCGCTGAGGCAGCAAAGCTCTGCAGACCTGATGTGGTTTCTGCCTATCCAATCACCCCTCAGACTCATATCGTGGAGCGGCTCGCCGAGATGGTTGCCGACGGAGAACTGGACAGTGAATACATCTGTGTAGAGAGTGAGTTCTCTGCCCTGTCTGCATGTCTTGGTGCATCAGCAGCAGGTTCACGAGTATACTCTGCAACCTCTTCACAAGGTCTGCTCCTCATGACCGAAGTCTGTTTCAATGTGGCCGGAATGCGTCAGCCTATCGTCATGTCTATCGCAAACCGTGCAGTAGGAGCACCACTCTCAATCTGGAACGATCAACAGGACTCTATTGCACTTCGTGATTGTGGATGGATTCAACTCTACGCCGAGGATGCACAGGAAATCCATGATTTCCACTATATCGCGTACAAGGTTGCAGAAGACCATGAAGTTCTTCTTCCGGTTTTTATCTGCTTTGACGGGTTCATACTCTCACATACCTATGAGCCGGTGGACATGCCAACCCAGGCTGAAGTAGATGCCTTCCTCCCTCCATACAAGCCGTATAACATGCTTGATGCAAAGAATCCAATTAGCATGGGCATGTATGCAACGCCTGAATACTACATGGAATTCAGATATGAGATAGACCAGGCAATGGTCAGGTCTGCAGATGTCATCAGAAGAGTTGGCAAGGAGTTTGGCCAGAAGTTTGGACGGGATTATAGCAATCTTGTTGAGGCATACAAACTTGAGGATGCTGAAGTAGCGATTGTGGCACTTGGATCTATTAGTGGAACCATCAAGGATGCTATTGATGAGATGAGAGCTGAAGGCAAGAAGGTTGGTCTTCTCAGACTTATTGCGCTCAGACCATTCCCGGCAGAAGATGTTAAAAAGGCACTTTCAGGGATCAAAAAGGTGGGTGTCTTTGAGAAGAACCTCTCAATCGGTGCCCGGATGAAAGGTGCTGTCGGGTACGAAGTCAAGGATGCAATCAATGACTCATCAGTGTCTGTGCTCAGTTATGTTGCCGGACTTGGTGGCAGGGATATTACCAAAGCGGATATTAAAAAGATGGTCGGAGAGATTGAAGCAGGAAGAGGAGATTGCTTCTTTGGCCTTCGTGAGGAGTTGATCTGAATGGCAGACAAGACCTGTGAACTTGTTGACTGTGGACATCGTGCATGCGGTGGCTGTGGTCCGGCATTTGCTGCCCGCCTGATTCTAAAAGGGTCAGGTCAAGAGTCTATCGTCTGTGCATCTACCGGATGCATGGAAGTGTTCTCCACCCCATACCCGCAGACTGCCTGGAAGGTTCCCTGGATCCACTCCCTCTTTGAGAATGCTGCAGCAGTGGCATCTGGGATTGAGTCCGCGTTAAAGAAACAGGGACGAAAAGAAAATGTCCTCTGTATCTGCGGTGACGGAGCTACCTTTGATATAGGTATTCAGTGCATCAGCGGTGCATTTGAGCGTGGCCACAATATCACATACATCTGCTACGATAACGAAGCCTACATGAACACCGGGATTCAGCGTTCTGGTGCAACACCCTATGATGCTTCTACCACCACCTCTCCGGCGGGAAAACGCTCAACCGGAAACAACCGGCCCAAGAAGGATCTTCCCCAGATTCTCGCAGCCCATGGATCACCATATGTGGCAACCTGTTCGATAGCATACCCGAACGATGTCATCAAGAAGGTTGACCGTGCTGTACAGACCGAGGGACCCTGTTACATTCAGATCCACACCCCGTGTTGTACTGGCTGGGGTTTTGATGGAGCTAAGACCGTCGAACTAGCAAAGATGGCAATTGAGTGTGGACTCTGGGTCAACTACGAGATGGTAAATGGGAAGGTCGAGAAGGCCAAGAAGATCAAGCGGAAACCTGTTGATGAATACCTGAAATCACAGAAACGGTTTGCCCATCTCTTCAAACCCCAGCGTAACGATGTTGAGATCGCAAAGATCCAGGCTATCGCTGACGCAAATGCTGAAAAGTACGGAATTGATCTGTAAATAGCCACAATACCGGCTCAACCCTTTTTTTGTTTCCTGTGCTTCTGATCAGAGATGTTATGAGGATGAACTTCTAGGTTAATATGATGCAAAGATGTTCCCCTCTGGTGGGATTAATTCAGATCCAGCAAGGTTGAACCAGGAGAGAGATGATACCGGTACTCTTCATCGACGATAATAAAGAACTCTGTACACTTTTTCAGATATATCTTGAAGAGTCTGGAGAATTTTCTGTATTTACCTGTTATAGTGGTGAAGAGGCCCTCACATATCTGAAGAGTCACCCGGTAATGGCGGTGATATCTGATTATGATATGCCTGAAATGAATGGGATTGACCTGCTCAGACAGATCAGAGAGATCTATCCCCGGCTCCCGTTCATTATGCTTACCGGAGATGACAGTAAAGATACCGCAATAGATGCCCTGAATGCAGGTGCTGATTTCTATCAGAACAAGGCTGATGACTTCGAGGTCCAGGTCCTTGATCTCTCCCATAAGGTACGTGTTCTTTCTGAAAGGCACATGGCAGAGGATGCAGCACAGAAGAAAGGAGAAATTCTTGCAGCCATAAGTCACGCTGCAGAACGGCTGCTCCGGGGAAGTGGCTGGCAGGAGGATATCGAAGAAGTTCTCGGGCGCCTGGGTCATGCCACAAATGCTTCATCAATCTTTGTTGCAGGGAAAGGTGATGAAATGTCAGGAGCCGTTGTTGACCCGGTTATCTGGCAGCGTAGTCCTGACCCGGGTAATACCCGGTTATTTGATCTGATTCATGCCTGGTGGCAGGAACCACAGAGGGCACATTTACTTGAAGCAAATCAGGAGATACAAGATCTCTTTGATCCTATTCTTTCTTCTCATGGCATCTCTAGTACCATTCTTCTGATACCGATATTTCTTGCCCGTGATTGGTGGGGCGTTCTTGGTATCACTGATCAGAGTGTTGATCGGGTCTTCAGCCCTGAGGAGGTAAGTGCACTTAGGATGGCTGCCCGCGTCATTGGCTCTGCACGTTACCGGATGTACATCGAGGAGATCTTCAGAAATCCGGTTGAAGAATCACTGGTTGGTGTCTTTATTGAGGATAAATCCCGGTTTTTGTACACCAATCCCAAGGTATGTCAAATGTTCGGGTATTCACGTGAGGAGATCCACAATATTGTGGATCCTCTCATTATGATTCATCCTAAGAGTCGCGCCGAGTTTGTTAGTATTGTCAGGGATATCAGTAACAAAAAGATACCATACAAACATTTTGAAACAGCAGGGGTGAAGAAAGACGGCAGTACTATCTGTCTTGAGGTGTACCTGACCACGCTATCGGGAAATAGTTCTGACTGCCTGTTTGGAAACATTATGGATGTTTCTGATCAGCACCGTGCCAGAAAGGCCCTCGCTGAGAGTGAGAAACGTTTCAGAAGTCTCTTCAGCAATATCCGTGACCTTGTGTTCCTCCACAGGATTCCCACTGAAGGATCAGAGATCATTGAGATCAACGACTCTGTCTGCGAAACACTGGAGCTTGACCGTGAACATGTATTATTCCGGCCTCTTTCATCCTTTTCTCCGCGTGAACATGAGTACTCCAGGATTCTTTCCCATTGTGAGAATGCGGCTACAGCCGGACGGGCAGCTGATCAGACCTGTCTTCTTAAACGTGATGGATTTCCTATCCCGGTTGATCTTGTAACGCACCGGATAGTGATGGAGGGTCGAGCCGTCCTCCTTTCAGTCGCCCGCGACATAACCGAGAGGATAGAGGCGGAGGCAAAGATCCGTACTGGTGAAGAGCGTCTTAAGCGCAACATGCTGCTCTCACTGCGTGAAAAAGAGACCCTTCTGCGTGAGATTCATCACCGGGTAAAGAACAACATGCAGATCATCATCAGTCTACTCAAGCTCCAGGATTTTAAGGTAGAAGACCCAAAGGTCCATGAGATTATCAGGGACTGCCGGAGCCGGATATACTCCATGGCTGTTATCCATGAAAAGTTGTATCAGACTGATGAACTGACCTCGATAAGGCTTGATGAGTACATCACGGATCTTGCAGACAGGGTGATGCACGAGTTTGATTGTGGGGAGGATCGTGTATCCTTCGCCCTGCAGTCTGACAACCCGGTTCTTGTGGATATCGGGACCGGGATTCCACTTGGTCTGATCCTGAATGAACTTATAACAAATAGCATGAAATACGCTTTTGATCAGACTGAAACCGGGGAAATAAACGTTGTATTACAGCGAATAAAGGAGTCGCTGGTTATCACTGTTGCAGATACCGGTCATGGTCTCCCAGAGGGATTTTCCATTGAGAATTCCTCTACTCTTGGCATTGAACTGATTCGCGGGTTGGCTTTCCAGCTTGACGGGAAGGTTGCCTGGAAGAGCGATCATGGCACCATTTGCACGTTAACGATCCCGTATCCAAAGATCGAAGTTGGAGATGAAACACCATCATGACAAAAGGGAAGAAAATTCTTATCGTTGAGGATGAGATGGTCATCTCTCTGGAGATAGCCGCTACGCTGAAACGTCTTGGTTATGTAGTGGCGGGTCAGGCTATCACCGGCATTGATGCGCTCAGACTTGTGGAAGAGAGTGACCCCGATCTTATCCTGATGGATATCAGGCTGAAAGGGAGTATGGATGGCATCGAAGCAGCCTGCCAGGTTAGTGACCGCTTTGACCTTCCGGTAATCTTTCTCACTGCCCACTCAGATGAAGCAACCCTTGAACGTGCGATAGCTGTCAGCCCGTCAGGGTACCTGATCAAACCCTTTAAAGACCGGGAACTTTACTCCTCAATCGAGCTTGCCCTTCACAAACATGAGATCAGACAGCGAATCCGTCCTGACCGGATCGTTCGTGAGGTTCAGTCTGATCTGGCCCATCTCTCTGACGTTAGTGCTCTGGTTATCAGTCCGCGTGGTATCATCATCAAAGCAAACCAGAAGGCATGTGATCTCTTTGAGACTCACCAGAATGACCTTTGTGGTACCCGGATTACTACCTGGATCTGTACTGATACTCCCGTACCGGGTGTACCTTCAGGTTCAGAGGGTTCCATTCTTCCATACAATGTTGCGGTCAGAAGTCAGGGGGGAACAATAAAGAAAGTCAATATTGAAGCCGGTTTTATTGCAGGTGAGGAAGGGAGGATTCAGGGGTACCTGCTGGCTATCCCTCCTGTCTGCTGATTATCAATTCGGTGTGCATTCTAAACGTCAATTCTATATATGGCAACAATATCTGCTCTTGAAATATCTACTCCGGATGGCATCGTTACAGTCACAAAGGTCACTTCTGCCAGACCCGGGGATATGCGTGACCTATATGAGACAGGAGACTGGTGGGATGACTCATGGGATGAGGCTATCCTCTCTGCGATCGTTCAGAAAAGTTTTGCCTTTGTTGCAGCAGTTGCATCTGATGGGAGATGGATTGGGATGGGGCGGCTCATATCAGATGGTGTATCTGATGCATATATGCAGGATATTGTGGTACTTCCTGAATGGGAGGGGCATGGAATTGGTTCTGCCATCGTCAAATGCCTTGTTATGATCTGTAAAGAGAGTGGGATCGACTGGATAGGTACAATTTCTGAACCTGAAACCGAATACTTCTACCGCAGATTTGGGTTTGCACGGATGAACCGGTATACCCCGATGCGGTATGAGCGGTAGGATTGGCTGCCAGGAGTCCGTGTTATGGGTGACCAGCAGGTAACACTTGGGGGTACACCTGCCAGTCCTTCTTCAAGTATAGTCGTCACTAACATTCACCCGGTCATCATCTCGGTGAGCAGGGCCACGGATATACCAGGATTTTACATGGACTGGTTTTTACACCGGTTCCATGAAGGTTCCATCATCTGGAAGAATCCATACAAGCAGAACCGGAGGCAGCGGGTTCTCTTTGATAAGACCAGGGCTGCGGTTTTCTGGACAAAGGATCCGGGTTCTCTGCTTGCAAGGGCTGACGAGATTGATGATCTCGGTATACACTGGTACGCTCAGGTCACCCTGAACAATTACGAAGGTCTTGGATATGAACTCCGGGTTCCTCTTTTAGAGAAACGGGTTCAGGACTTTCAGGATCTGAGTAGCCGACTCGGAAAGGAGCGGGTTGTCTGGCGGTTCGATCCCCTCCTTCTCTCTGATATTCTTACTCTCTCTACTCTTCAGGAACGCATTAAGCGCCTTTTTTCACTACTTGGGCCATACTGCGAGCGGATGGTCTTCAGTTACATTGATCTCAGGTACCAGGGGGTGATGAGGAATATGAAGCAGTATGGATTGACTGATGTAAGGGAATTTTTACTTGATGAAAAACTGCAGGTTGCAGGTTTGCTTGAGCAGTGTGCAAAGAAGTATGGCGTTCTGGTTATGGCCTGCTGCCAGGAACTTGATCTCAGTAGGTATGGAATTGTTCCCGGACGCTGTGTTGATGACCGGATCTTTCGCAGAATTGCATCGAATGATTCTGAGTTCATAGGTTGGCTTGACCGGGATGCCCGAAAGGATACCGGACAGCGGGCTCACTGTACCTGTATCGTCTCCAAGGATGTTGGCGAGTATTCAACCTGTCTGCATCAGTGCAGGTACTGTTATGCAAACTGGAGCGATGAGATGGTTGCCGGACGATATCTCCTTCACCGGCAGGCCATAAACCAGGGTATCATCCCTGAGTCTATTGTGCCTGAGTTCTGATCATCTTTATCTGAGTGAAACCCGCATTATGGATCAGATGGTGGAATGTGAGTTCTGTGGAACCGAAGTCTCTGGCGGTTCTGCTTTTACCTGCACCTATTGTCGTGGGACCTTCTGCCCTGCACACAGGCTTCCCTTTAACCATGCCTGCCCGAATATTGAAGAGTGGCGAAACTCTAAACCCTCAACAAAAAAAGTGGCAAAACAAACGGCCGGCTCCGGGGTTCTGACTGATCAAAAAGGTCTTGTGGCTGGTGGTATGCTTATGCTTGCCCTGATCATCGTGTTCCTTCTCCTCTTTAGGGTATTGTAGTTGGGAATCTTTGGTCCAGTTGACTACCGAGCCGGACCAGGAATTCCTTTCCGTAAGGATCACTCTCAAGACAGGTCATCAGACTGACCGGTAGGTTTTTTTCCGTGTGGATTAGTGCTGCTCCGAGAGTTATCGCAGCGGTTGTATCAGTATCCCCTCCGAGCAATATTGATTCACGAAGTACCCGGCAGGGGTTATCTCCATAATTGTGAAGAATGGAGATCACAGCACCAAGAAGAATCAGGGATTCTGTGTACGGAACCCCGTATCCGGCATGCTCACAGAGAATGATCTCGGGACTCCATCCTGAATCTATGATTGTTCTCAGGTATTCTTTTCCCTGAGGAGTAAGACTGGGTATCTTCCCTGGGAGGTTCTGCATGATTTCAGGAAAATCTCTCCCCAGATGATACCGTTCATAACAAATGAGTGCTATTCCAACCGTTGCGGCAATGGCATCAGGATGACCATGCGTGATCCGGGCACTGAGCGTTGCACACCTGATAACCTCATTCTGGTCCGGGATAAATCCGATGGGCAGTGCCCGCATGGCAGCCCCATCACTCTTCCTCTCTCGTCTCTCATCTTCAGAAAGACTGTGCAGAAACTCAGATCCATTCTTTGAATCCTGAAGCATCCGTGTTGTGACAGGTGAATATCCGGGACGCGGATCACGTCTGTATACAGCAAGCAAGCTTTCAGCCAGATTCTCTTCTGTGAAGGGTTTTTCAGATACAAGGAGTTCTGCTACTCCGATTGCCATCTGGGTGTCATCGGTGTACCTGTCAGTAACCTGGCATGAGAGTGGGTCACCAGGAAGGGTTATTTCAAAGCGGTTTTTATTCTCAAACCCCGCCCCAAATGCGTCGCCGATAGCCATGCCCACAAGAAGTCGTGCACCAGGGCTGAAGTCTGTCAGTTTTTCTTGTGAGTCAGAATGATCAGGGTTCATTGTAACCCAAAAAAAGGAGATTATACAATCTTGTCACAGCGCAGGCACTCGTTGTATCCTTTCTCCTTGATCAGTTTCAGGATATCGCGGGGGTTACCATGACATTTGAATTCGCCGTTTATCATCACATGGCCTTTGTCCACATCAAGATAATCCATGATATATCCGGTATGGGTGATGACAAGGCCGCTGTTTTTGCGGTTTGCAAACCGCTGGTGTTTCTGGAGAAGGAATGCAATGGACTCGCCCATGAGGTGAATATTCTCAAGATCCACACCACTCTCAGGTTCGTCAAGCATGACAAACGATGGATCCTGAACCATCATCTGGAGGATCTCACTCCGTTTGATTTCACCACCTGAGAATCCCTGGTTGATGTCACGTTCAAGAAAGTCCACCATGTTCATCCGGATGATGGCAGGCTGGATATCCCGGTCTTTATCCGGGTTGATTACATTCAGCATCTTTCCAAGCTTCAGACCTGATATTGTAGGTGGGCGCTGGAACATGATCCCCATACCGAGTCTCGCCCGTTCATGAACCGGCTTGTCTGTCACATCAACCCCGTTCATGAAGATCTTTCCACTGGTCACCTTGTAGGCATCAAAGCCCATAATAGCCATCAGGAGGGTTGATTTTCCAGAACCGTTTGGTCCCATGAGCACATGGGTTTCCCCTTGCTCGATGTGCAGATTTATCCCATGAAGAATCTCACGGTCCCCTATCGCAACATACAGATCCTGTAACTCTAGCATAGACGGTTCTCTTATAGATTTCACTCTTCAGGCCATTTGATTGTTGTCAGATGAAACGTGAATTTTTCTATCTTCAGCAGATTATTGCAGTTGCTTGCCTGCGTCAGTTCCGGGCATACATTCAAAAACGCCTGTGATCTTGAGGATGAGGAGGGATTTTGCAGGGAGACCTGGTTTTTTCTCATGAATCATCTCTGTCAGCCGGGCATGCTCTGGTCCTGATGTTTTTACTGTCACATCTGCTTTTATCTGGTAGCATCCTTTTGCACCTGCTCCATAAAGGTAAATGGCAGCCTTCGGGTTTTCAAGTACATTTTTCAGGCTTTTGTGCATGAAATTGTCACCGATCCAGATCGTCTCAGGATCTATGAGGAAGACTGATCCCATTGGAGCAACATTCGGAATGCCATCCTTTGAAGCAGTTGCGAGTGGAAAGACCTTCAGTGCCGAGAATGCCTCTCTGATTTCAGGAGTGAGTACAACCATAGTAATAACATGATGCCTTCGGGATCTCATTAATCTTCGGATTCAGGCAGTCTGGAAAAAAGTGGGCGATAGTGATGCCCTTATTGGTCTTGTGAGATGATACAGATCCTACAGATCCTAGCGCCTCGGTCAATTGAGAAGTTACAGTTCCCTGATGGGTATGTCATGTGTCCTGCTGTCTATGACATGTCGCAACTCCTCTCCTTCCTGATGTTTTACTCCTGCATTCTGATGATGTACCCTTCGATTCCGGTCATTATCAGAGGCGTAGAAAAAATTCCCTTACCGATCAGTATTCCTTCAACAACAGTTTTATCCTTGGTGAGCATGCTGAATTGAACAGCAAATGATCCCTGCCTGTTGATTCCATCCTGTATCTGTTGTCTGACATGATCACGTTCTCCCTGCTGAATCAGGTCTGGCAGGCAGACTTGCCCGGCCTCAACCAGGTCGGTATGAGTATACCCTGAAACCCGTTTGGATCCCTCGTCGACATTCTCGAATCCAAGTGCAGCATCTGCCCTGCACCGAAAAGCCATTGCGGTAATTTTTGTGTCCTGCCGGTTCATAATATCATTCAGAAGGCTTACCTTCCGAGAGCAATCATTATACAGAGAAATGGGGATAAGAAGGGTAAAGCCTTATGGACTGGATCACGGTTTGTCTGAAGCATCTGCCTTACAGGATGGGCCAAGCATGCTTCCCTATCACCGGAGAGTCTTTCTTGTCCCTGTTCTGGCATTGATCGTTCTGATTGTAATGTCAGGCGAAGCAATGCTCACTGCTGCCCTTCCCCAGATATCCCATGATTTTGCTGTACCAGGTGTTTTTAATTCATGGGTCCTTCCCATGGTTCTGCTCGTCGGCGCAGCAGGAGCACCGTTTATCGGAACTGCAGGAGACCGGTTTGGCAGGCGCAAGCTCCTTCTCCTCTGTCTTTTCATCTATATTCTCGGCCTCTTTCTCGGGCTTGTCGCAGATAATATTGTAGTTCTTCTTTTCTCCCGGGCAATGCAGGGGATTGGGATTGCATGTTTTCCTCTTGCCTATGCTCTTGTCAGGGACAACCTACCTGAACGTGAATCTGATGTTGGGATCGGTATATTGAGCGCTATGTATGGTGCCGGCATGTTTGTCGGTGTCATCATCGGTTCGTTCATGACCGAACTCTTCTCGTGGCGGACGACATATCTGGCCCTGATTCCTGCTGCATTATTTCTGATTCTTCTCACTATCAGGTTCATACCAGGTTCACGACCTGAAATGCCTGAGAAGATAGAAACCCAGGGCCTGGACTGGGGGGGTTTTATCACCCTTCTTTCTGCCCTTTTTCTTGGCCTCGTCTCTCTTTCTCTTCCTGATTCAGGACAGGAAGTACTTCGTATAATCTGTGGGACACTGGCTTTTTGCCTGGCCCTGGTGTTTTTGCGTATTGAACTTCGGATCAAAAGACCCCTGGTTGATATCAGGATGGCTGCGAAACGTCCTGCCCTACTCCTGCTTGGAATTGGAACGCTAACTCTGTTTTTGTTTATGATGCTTCTTCAGGAGATGCCGTTTCTGATTCAGTCCTCAACCGGTCTCGGGCTGAGTGCAGGATTTGTCGGTCTGGTCCTGATGCCAGGCACACTCTCTGATATGATCTCAGGTCCGCTCACAGGTAGGCTGGTCCTTTCACGAGGTGTCCGTCCGGCATGTATCATTGGATCAGTTCTTCTGCTGCTTGCGTCTGGTTTCCTTATGGCAGGTATACCCTCTCTGCCGATTCTTGCCGTTGTCTGGATGCTCTTTTCTGCAGGGATGTCAGTCACAACCACTGCATGCATTATCGCATACATCAGTTTCTTTCCCCCCTCCCGTACAGCAGAGGCAACCGGGCTTGTTCAGAGTGTTCAGACAATCGGTGCAATGGTCGGTCCGGTGATCACCGGGGTGGTTCTTGCAGAAGCTACGGTATCTTCGATGAGGAACGGATCGGTCTGGTCTGAACCTGCCTCTTTCACGTTTACACACCTGCACGGTGTTGCCCTCATCTTTAGCCTGATGATCCTCTTTTGTTCTGCACTGATCAAAACCAGGCCGGAAAGGAACTCTGGGCCGGCAAATACCAGAGTTCCCTGATGAGGCAACAGAGTCTGCATAAGGTGTGCAGACAAGATCAGATACCATGTCTTCTTCTGAGAAACTCTGCCCGTTTGACAAGAAGCCCTGCATTACTGCTCCATGTGCTATCTGGTCAACTGAAAATGGGATGTGTGCACTGGCCCTGATTCCTGCAGCAATCAGCGGAATGAAACCTGCTTCAAGTGCTTCAAGGGCAAAAGAAAAGATGGCCTCTTCAGGCCTGTCTGGAAAGTTTCGCGATCCGCTCTTTGATTAAGGTTTTCAAAACCTGTGTCTTAAGCCAGGAATCAGGGTACGTTCTGGACCTTGATCATATTGGTTCTGCCCTGGACTCCTGCAAAGTTTCCAGCAATAATAATCAGCCGGTCTCCTGAAGTGATCAGTTCTTTCTCTTTTGCCAGTTCAAGTGCGATGAAAAAGAGTTCATCTGCAGTGTGGATCGGTGTATGAATACAGGGGATAACACCCCAGCGTATGAGAAGCCGTCTCGCGATCTGTTCGTCCGGGGTGATTGCAAGGATGGGATTTCCCGGCCTACAGCGTGACACCCTCTCTGCGGTGATTCCTGATCTGGTAAATGCCACAATGGCCCTGCTCTCCAGTTCGTTTGCCAGGTAACATGCACTGTAACTGATGATTCCGGAGGGTCCGGTCTCATGCCAGAGCCTTCTCTCATCCAGAATTGCACGATATGGAAGATGCCGCTCTGTCTCGCATGCTATCTCTGCCATCATCCTGACTACCCGTGCCGGGTCTTTACCAATTGATGTCTCTGCAGAGAGCATGGTTGCATCGGTTCCGTCTGCAATTGCATTGGCAACATCGGTGACCTCTGCCCTGGTCGGCCTCCCATGCTCAACCATAGACTCAAGCATCTCAGTTGCGGTGATAACTGGCTTTCCTGCCTTATTGCAGGACCTGATGATCTCTTTCTGGACATAGGGCACACAGGCAATCGGAAGTTCAACGCCTAGATCGCCCCTTGCCACCATGATACCATCTGATGCTGCTAGAATCTCATCAAAGAGGTCTACAGCATATTTTGTCTCTACCTTTGCTATTAGCGGGATATGTGCCTGTTTTTCTGAGAGGATTGAGCGGACAACGGTGATATCGGCAGCTGAGCCCACAAACGATAGTGCGATAAAGTCGGGATTGAGCTCAGCAGCAAATGAGAGGTTCTTTACAAGTTCGTCGTTGGCATATGGGATATCAGGTCTGCGGCCTGGAATGACTACTCCGGCACCGATCCGAATAGAGCCGCCTGATACCACCTCTGCTAGTATTTTCTCACTGGCACTAGTGACCCTGAGAAGCACAGCGCCATCAGCAAGAAGAATTGCGTCTCCTTCACACACCATTGGGATGTATGCAGCCGGCCCGATTCCAATCTCGTCATTGTGAGGGTCTGCAGAGAGGATAACCTCCTCATGAAGGGAAAAAGTTCCGTCTGGTCCCGGAAGAGATCGTACCCTGAGTTTTGGACCGGGAATATCAATCATGACCGCAACCTGCCTGCCAAAATCCCTGGCCACGTGTCTTATCATAGCCATGGTCTCCTGATGTTGCTCCAGAGAGCCATGTGAGAGATTAAGTCTGGCAATATCCATCCCGGCGCGGATCATTTCGCTGATCGTTTCGATATCGGCAGAAGCTGGCCCGATAGTGGCGATGATCCGGGTCAACCTGACACCGGGGCCTGGCGGAGTGTCGGTACCTGTATGTATCCCGCTCATCATACCAGTACATCCTCGTCTTTCTATATAGTTCGAATCAGTCGACCCCTGATTGTCTGCTTTCAGGTATGTCACTCTGGTAAAATCCAAGAAAAATTCATTTCGTTCTTATTATTCCTGTCAGTCATGCAATGCACTATAAAAACCGGCAACGATAACCATGATCCATGGATCCGGCAGAGCGTGAAGATCTCCTTCTTGCAGTCTCCCGTCTGGAGTCGAGGAATGGAAGAAAACCTGACGCTGCAGAGATAGCCGGTTTTTTACAGCGGAGTATATCTGACGTTCAGGAGCTCTTACGCGAGACTGCAGCATCAGGGGAAGTTGTGGCTGATGCTGACGGTTTTGTGTGTTTAACTGCCTCGGGTGCTGCAGCAGCTGAAGTAGTAATGAAGAAGCATAAGGTGCTTGAGACTTTTTTTGAAGAGATGCTCGGCATGGACCGGAGCGCCGCCCACAAGCAGGCTTGCACTCTTGAACATCACGCATCTGAAGAGACCATTCGCCGTCTCAACCGCTTTATCTGTAAAGATTCGCCCACTCCGGAATCGGTAAAGGTGGATGAGACTTCATTTCGCATGCTTGCAGATTGTAATGAAGGTGAGCGGGTCTGTATTGAGGCGATGAAAGAATGCAGGCGTGCAGGACGGCTTGCCGATCTCGGGCTCATACCTGGAGAAGAGGTGGTTGTTCTTCGCCGTATGGCTAAAACCGTATTGATACAGGTGAAAGGCTGCAATGTAGCCATCAGTGCTGATATTGCACGACTGATTCTTGTTGGGATCTGCAGATGAAGATAGGGCTTATTGGAAATCCGAATGTAGGAAAGTCGCTTATCTTCTCTCAACTCACCGGAGTGGGCGTTGAGATAAGCAATTATCCCGGAACTACGGTTGATCTCTGTACCGGAACAGTCTGCCATAACCGGACGCAGATCGAGGTTGTTGATCTCCCAGGGATTTACTCGCTTGACGGGGTGAACTCTGAAGAAGAGCTCGTCAGAGATACTGTAGTAAACAGGGTATTTGATGTGTATGCTCTCATTCTCGACGCAACCCACCTGGAACGAAACCTGTACCTTCTTCTCCAGCTGATAGAATTTGACCTGCCGGTGGTTGTGGTTCTCAATATTATTGATGAGGCTGCCAAAGCCGGAATCACGATAGATATCGGTCGCCTCTCGTCCCTGATCGGCGTGCCGGTGATTCCAACCGCTGCATCTCTTGGGCGTAACATCGATCAGATAATACCACTGGCAACCAGTCATGCCAGGGCCGGGACATATCCAGTCCAGTATGACCTTCATATCGAAGCAGCTGTCCGGAGTCTTGAGCGGCTTGCCGGGACCAGCCGTGCAGAGGCCCTTTTAGCCCTCCAGGGGTTTGGAACTGATCCGGTGTTGATGGAGGCTGCAACGACAATAGTTCCTGAGATAATAGATGAGCACCGGATGTCTGTTCATCAGCTGATAGCTGCCAACCGGCACCATGCAGCCTCCCGGATCGCTGCAGAGGTAGTGACCAGAAATACCCCCGGACTGTTTTCAGATCCCGATCAATATCTGACCCGTATCTTTCCCGGTGTTCCGATTATGATTGTCTTTCTGGCCTCGATGCTGACGATCGTCTTTGTTATTGGATCATACCTCGAAGAGATCATCGTTGATATTTTTGAGTTCCTGATCGTAAGCCCAATAAAAACTGCAGGTTTTGATCCCCTGATATCAGAGGTGCTCTTATCACTTGCGATAGCAATCCAGGCTGGTCTCGGAGTTGCCTTCCCGTATGTCTTCACGTTCTACCTGCTGATCTCGCTAGTCGAGGATTCAGGATACATGACCCGGATTGCGTTTCTTGCCGATCGTGTGATGCACCGGTTCGGTCTCCATGGTCAGGCGATCATTCCGATGGTTCTTGGCCTTGGATGCAATGTACCTGCCATCATGGGCATCCGACAGCTTGGGACACGTAGGGAGCGGACAATCGCTGCCGTTCTGATAACGATGGTGCCGTGCTCTGCCAGAACTGTCATCATTGCAGGAATCGTTGCAGCCTTCATCGGCATCGCCGCTGCCCTCTCTCTCTATTTCATCGTCCTTGTTCTGATTGTTGTAACCGGTGTCATTCTCTCGAGAATAACTCCGGGAAACCCTCTAGGTATGGTTTTGGAACTTCCTCCGCTCCGCACTCCACGCCTTCCCCAGGTGATTACCAGATCATGGCTTCATATCAGGGAATTTCTGGTCATCGCAATGCCTCTTCTGATGGTCAGCAGCGTCATTCTCGGGCTGGCCGGATTTTACGGGATCACAGCCCTCTTTCAGAATGCAGTCGCTCCTTTTATGGAGAATGTGCTCGGTCTTCCGGGCTTTGCCTCAACAGCATTGCTCTTTGGAATTCTTCGCAAAGAGATGGCCTTTGAGACCCTTATTGTCCTTGCAGGCACAGCGAACCTGCCGTCAGTTCTGACATCGCTTCAGCTCTATATCTTCGCTCTTGTCAGCACCCTTTTTGTCCCATGTATCTCAACGATTGCTGTTCTTTCCCGGGAGATGGGATGGAAGACAGCGTTGCTTATCGCATGTTACACTCTTGTTCTGGGTCTTGGAGCCGGAGCAGTTCTGCATCTGGCTTTTGTCTGACGTATCTGATAAGGTATCTGATCTATTGCAGTCAGCGGCCCCCAAACTCCGTAGTTCAGGGGCCCTGCAGAATAGGGAAAGCTGAGCGGTGAAGATAAGAGATCTTCTTTCCCACTCTGAGCATGGATGACTGGGCATGCATTGTAGGCGGAGTTGAGCGGAGGAGTGATGACCGGTACCTGGTTGTAAATCCGTTTTCAGGAGAGGCTGTCGGTCAGGTATCCCGCTCTCGTGCTGCAGATATTGAAGATGCCCTGCAGGCGGCAACAGCGGGTTCAGCTGAAACAGCAGATCTTGCAGCTCATCAGCGCGCTGCAGTCCTTCGCAGGCTTGCAGACCTGATGTCTGCTCATCGTGAGGAGTTTATCACTCTCCTCATAGCAGAGGGAGGAAAACCACGCCGGAATGCTGAAGGAGAGACTGCCCGGGCCATTGAGACGATTCTGATATCAGCTGAAGAGGCAGTCCGAATATGCGGCGAAGTGATTCCTCTTGACCGGACACTGCCTGGCGAGGGTTGCGTTGGAATTGTTCAGCGGTTTCCCGTAGGAGTTGTTCTCGGCATCACTCCGTTTAACTTTCCGTTGAACCTGGCATGCCACAAACTCGGACCAGCAGTCGCCTCTGGCAATGCCATCATATTAAAGCCAGCATCTGCAACCCCACTCTCATCCCTCCTGCTTGGCAGACTGCTAGTTGAGGCCGGATATCCCCCGGCTGCAGTGAGTGTTCTTATTTGCAGGCCAGATGAAGCCGAAATGCTGGCAGCAGATCAACGAATCGGGTGCCTCTCTTTTACCGGTTCGCCTGATGTTGGATGGCACCTGCGATCCCGTGCCACATACGCAAAGGTGACCCTTGAGCTTGGCGGAAATGGTGCCGTTATTGTCCATGAGGATTGTGACCTCTCCCGTGTTGCATTCCGGATCATAGAAGGAGGATTTTCACAGGCCGGACAGGTCTGCATCTCGGTTCAGCGTGTCTTTGTGCATCGGCCATTATTCGAACCCCTTTTATCCCGGCTGAGTGAACTGACCGATGCCCTGGTTGTCGGAGATCCATCTGATCCCAAAACTGATGTAGGCTCCATGATCTCAAAAGAAGCTGCTGAACATGCCCTGAAACGAATCCAGGATGCCTGCAGCGGAGGAGCAACGCTTGTAAAGGGAGGCAGCCTCTCCGGGGCATTGCTCCAGCCTACAATCCTTACCGGAACAAAGGCAGGAATGGAGGTGAACTGCAGAGAGGTTTTTGCACCAATTATTACAGTCACTCCATATGACACCTTCGAACAAGCAGTGGCAGAAGTAAATGACTCAGTATACGGACTTCAGGCAGGTGTGTTCACACGCGATCTCTTAAGAGCCAGGTATGCGTTCTCTCACCTTAAGGTCGGCACCGTGGTAATCGGAGATATCCCGACCTTCAGAGTTGACATCATGCCGTATGGCGGGGTGAAGCGATCCGGCTGTGGAAGAGAAGGGCCCAGGTATGCAATCGAGGAGATGACAGATACCAGAATGATGATTATCCGGGATCCCTGATTGCGGAGAATTATCATCTAATCCTCTATAAGTCGGCTGCTCACCCCTCCGACTGGCCGAAGCTCCGATCAGAGAACATAAATGCCGGGATTGTACAACCTACTATCAGCATACGTTTGTTTCCGGTATCAGATCACTATGATGAGATGAAGATCGGTTTCAGTCAGCCATAAATAAAAATCCGGGGTCGTATGAAGCTGGAGAGAAATAGCATTATCGCGATCGTATTCGGAGTTACCCTTGCGATCCTGCTCCTGTTCAATATTGTGACCTCTGGGTTTAAGGTAGAGTTAAAGGGGATTCTAGTCTCTGTATATTTTGCAATCTGGGTCGCCGCAGTAGCATTTGTTCTCTTCACTTTTGTCATCCCTTATATCAATACAAGAAAGGAAGAGAAGAAGAAGGGTAAGCCAGGCACACATGGCGCCACTCCTCCACCGTATAAATCTCCGAGATCTGGTCTCCCGGTCAGAGAGCGGATCACTGCTTATGTTACAGAACGAAGACGAGAGGATGGGCTTCCCGCCCCTGAACCACTCAGGCCTGCTCGTCCTGTAGCCTCTGAAGCTCCGGTTTCAGCTGCCGCTGCCAAGGCTGCAGCAGCCAAAATGGTTGTTTCTCCTGCAGCTTCTCCGGTTCAGCCAGTTACCAGTGCTAATAGCAGTGATCTTGGAGACCTCCCACTTCCTGATGACTTTGGATCTGGAGAATCTGTAGATGAAGCAGGTGACCTTCCCGGTCTTGATGACGATTTCGGGGAGATGGATGAGTTCGGTGGTGGGGAAGAGATGTCACCAGACTTTGGCGATGATAACTCAGGTCTTCTCGCTGATGACGGTATGACTGTTTCTTCTGACATACCAGAGTCACCTGTTGAGTCTGGATCAGCTGGTGATCTTCCCGGGTTTGATGGAGATCTGGACTCTGAAATTGGAGAGTCTGACATCATGGGAGATGATTCGATGATGGATCTCTCTGGTGATGATCTCCTTGTCATGGATGAAGATCCGTCATCAGCCCCGGCAGAAGACCTCTCTGTAGAGTTAGACGGTGGCATTTCCGATGCTGGCCTTCCCGATCTTGATGATACCCTTTCTCTTGAGCCTGATATGATGGAGAGCGATCTGTCTAGTGGCGATGAGGACTTTGGCGATATTGAGTTTGTGGATCTCGAACCCGAAGAGCCAAAGAAACCAGCAAAGAAATAACTCTTTTTTCAGGATCAGAAACCATCTAAATACCTGGTTGCAACAGTACTGATCACATATGCGAGTGTCCTGCCTGTCCTGTTATCTCCTCCTTGTATTCATCTTCATTCCTGCATGCACGACTGCAATAATATCTCCCTGGTCTGATCTTACGGTATCAAAAATATCTGCTCCCCTGACTGCATATCCCGGGTATCCGTACCCGATCAATGTTACGGTTGAAAACCACGGCAATGCAACGTCAGGTCTCATATCTGTTGGATTTTATCTCTCAACCGATGACCACCTCACCAAGAATGATACGTATATTCAGGTTACAACCGGCGATCCACTTGCACCTGGAGCGTCTGTCCAGCTCTCCTCTCTTGATACCATGCCGTTATCGGTTTCACCAGGCAGTTACCGCCTGTTTGCCTATGTTGAGGATCATGAGGGAGATGAGAAGCATCTCCTTGACAACACAGCACTCCTGACTGCTCCTGTGAAGGTACAGTCACGGACACTTCCTGATACCGGTGTCCTTCGCAACGAAACGGCACAGATCATCTTTTCAATGACCAACAATTTCAGAGCGGCAAACAATGTATCTCCTCTTGTCTGGGATGATGATCTTGCCAGACTTGCGGTAAATTACTCTGATCGGATGGTTGCCCAGAAGTTCTTCAGCCACACCGACCCTGACGGGCATGATCAGTCTGACCGGGCAGCAGCAGCCGGGTACAAGGCTGTGAAAGAGATAAAAGGAGGAGAGAGGATCGGTGTTGCAGAAAATATTGCGTATATCGGTACTGGTGATGTTGCCGGATACGGGTATGTGAATCCCACCGATCCAGAATCCATAGCCAAAGGGATCATGACAGGCTGGATAAAAAGCCCAGGGCACCGTGCCAACATTCTGGACCCCCTTGCGAGCCGGATTGGAGTTGGGCTGAGTTATAACGGCGAATACTGGTACGCATCTCAGGAATTTTATTAATCAGGGGGTATAACTTACACCATGAATATGACCGGACCAGGCAGGAGAGAGTCTTTCATTTTGGCAGATTGTGATCAGGCATGAGTAGATACATGCTCTGCAAACCATCCTTCCGGCCAGTTGATCTGCCTCCTGCAGGTACCATCTACAGGATTCGTTCTGATGATTCAGGAGCGCTTTTGGTCATCGGGATAACTCCTGGTTTGGAAAACCCCTCTACATCCCATCCACAGTCTCTCGATATTCTCGTATCCCGTCAGGCAGTAGACGTTATCATGGGTCTTGTCAGCGAGGCTTCTGATCCAGGTGAAATCATATCCGGATATGTTCCAACCGGGCAGGAAGGGAAGGATATCAGGATTATTCTGACCCGCTTGTCTGATAATTCAATCTCCGTGATATGGGGTGGTCTGGTCTCACCGGCTGGGGGATCTGAATCGATTCATCTCGGGCATGGAGATACTCCTGATGTGATATCACGGCATGATCGGGATTTTATCTTTGGTTCTGCAACACCGTCGTCGTTCTCGCTATTTGGGCTCCGTCCGAGTGAACTGAACGGGACTTCACTCATGAGTTATATCCATCCCGAGGATCTCCTACGGATGCAGTCCTGCTGCGGGCCACTGTTGTCAGGTCCTGAGGTATGCCGGATTCGATACCGGCTCAAAAATAATCTGGGTGATTACCGCTGGGTTGAATCGGTCTTCACGTCAACCTTCAGATCAGATGGCACCTTTGGCGTAATGATGGCTTCAACGAGGGAGATGGATACAATTGTCAGGGCAGAACAGGCAGCCAGGGGTGCAAATGCCAAGCTCAATCTGCTTAACGGGATTATCAGGCATGATATCATGAACCAGCTGACAGGATTGATTGGGTACCTTGATATCCTATCAGATATTGTTGAGGGCGAGGATGCACAGCTACTGATATCCAAAGAGCAGGGTATTGTTGCAAACATCCAATCTCTGGTTAATCTTACACGAGATTATCAGGGGATCGGTCTATACCCGCCTGATTTCATTGATGTAGATGCTGTGGTGTACAAGGTTCTCTCCAGGCACGAATTTGCAGGGCGGATCAGATCAGAGAGGTCTCTTGAAGGGCTCTCAATATATGCTGACCGGATGCTGGAGCAGGTAATGTTTGAGATCGTCTCAAACAGTCTTGATCTTGGGGGTGATCAGGTGATGATAAAATTCAGCTATACTATCACTGATGATATTCTCACTCTGATTATAGAAGACAACGGGCCCGGTATTGCTGATACAGAAAAGGAACGAATCTTTTCAAGATCTGGTCAGAATTGTTTCGGTCATGGCCTCTATATGGCAACCACTATTCTTGATATCACCGGTATTCAGATCAGGGAGACAGGGATTGCCGGCCAGGGTACACGGTTTGAGATTCTTGTGCCTCGTGACGGGTATCGCCTTACCCCTGCCTGAGTTTCATGTGGCTGAGTCCTGGCAGGTTCAGAAGATCACTGAACTGATCCAGGATATGATGTGGTTTTACTTCCGGCATCTCTATTTGTATCCAGTCCCCGTACCGTGCAAACACAGTAGTCAATCCGAGTTCTAGTCCTGGGATTACTTCCCTTCTCAGTGAGTCACCAACGACCCAGGTTTCTGACGGTGTTGCATCAAGTTGCTTCATTGCCAGAACAAAGGATGCATGGTTGGGTTTTCTCTGCCCTGATCTGTCTGGGGTTACAAGCACTGGGAAGTAGGAATCTATGCCGAGTTTGTGCATTCTCTCTTCTGCATGAGAACTGAATGCGTCGGTAACCACAGCTATTTTAACTCCGGCTTCCATGAGGGCATCAAGTGTCTCCTCAACGCCAGGATACAGGGCGATGGTATCGAGTTTCACCTCATCGTACACTTTTCCGGCTTTTTCTGCCAGTTCCTCTGAGTACACGTGGATGTCATTTAGATAATCCGTGATATGAGCGTGGTCCTCAAAGTTGTATTTGGGTCTGAGGAAGTATGAGAAGAGATCTTCTCCTGATCCTGCCCCTGTCAGTTCTACAACGGCGTTGCAGGCTGCCTGTTTTGCATCCACGAATGTACACAGCGTATTGTCGAGATCGAAGAGAATTGCTCCGGGAAGGGGAGATCTGTATGCATCCATGAGTACATAGATATCTGCTCTGTTTCACCATAGGGTTATTGAGAGTCCGGGGCTCTGTTTCGGGATTATTATGTCAGGTTAGTTCTTCGTGGTAGCGGTTCATTGATTAAGTAAGCAATAGAGATTATTGGTATTGTTTATCTGATGGTGTCAATATGCAGGATGGTCCGGTTGTAATACGCGAAGATGTCACCGTTTCTCTTGATAAAGATCTGATCAACGATCTGCTGGGGATTGCCGAGTCACGTGAGATGACATTATCTGTCCTTGTACGTGACGTGCTTGGATCATTCTGCAGGGCGTTTCATGCCGGTTCTGACTGGACGACAACGTCTTCGGTTGGATCTTCTCTCTTACCTGATCTGGTGCAACTGACCGATGCGGCCGGGGAAGGATCAGTTTCTCAATTAGAGTCCAGGGTGGCTGCTCACGATCTGCTCTTTGCTGATCTCCAGAGGCGGCTGTCAGCTCTCGAATATAATGCAGGGATATCCCGCATTGCTCCCCAGTATGTCACTCCTGAATCTGGAGCTCTTCAGGCAACCCTTTCTCCAGCTTCAAATTCTCTGGCTGCAGTTATTGATTGTGACACGCCGCTCGCAGGGTCGGTGTCTGATGATGCCCTCGTCAAGATGAGAAAACCAATACCGCCGGTGATGACCTCAATTGATACCAATTCCATTGGAAGAATTAACCCGGAGCAGGTGTACTCGCAGACCGAGGCTGCAGCTCTCCTACATCTCTCTATTACCACCATCAGGAAGTATGTGAAGGAGCAGCGGATAGGATTTCAGAAGATTGGCAGATCCACGCTCTTCCGTGGTCAGGATCTTCTGAATTATCTTGCCCAGTCCGGGTGATAAAACAGAGAGTTTTTTTCTCAAGGAAATAAGTACTGTATACCGTGGCATGCCGGGTGTTGATGGGGGTCAACCCGGGCCCTGCCAGAATATTACCGGGGGTCAGCATGCGAATCAGCGGATGGGTTATTCTTTTTGGGCTTTTGGTTTTTTTCTTTGCTTTACTGGTGGTGCCTGTTTATGCATCATCTGAGCAGCATTCTCCAACGATGATAATTCCAACCAAATACCGCCTTATGCTGATGGATATGGTCGAGGAAGAGCATCCAGCATCTCCGGTGGCAACCCCTACTCCTGATATCACGGCGTTATCTCAGAAATCAGAGAATTCTGCATCAGTTAGTAGTACTGATGACAGCGCTCTCCTATCTGCGGGTCTCAAGCGTGATGCATCCCAGAGTCTCATGGGCCGGGGTTTTGTTCAGACGAATTTTGACGTGAGTTTTGATAATCAGGGTAAGAAAATCGATAATCATGAGATGTTTTCAGCCCGAGGGCTTTTTGATGTTCATGTTACCCACGGGCTGAATTGATGGGTTTATAACCAACGGGTTTAAATCTGTATACTCTCAACATAATGAGGCAGGGCCTGTGGTCTAGTTGGTTATGACACCGCCTTTACAC
>NZ_DATMYY010000329.1:0-9062 GCF_035560735.1 Methanospirillum sp. | reverse complement strand
TGATAGAAGTATCCACCCAAACGGGAGCAAGATTATCATAATTACAACGATAACTGCGCCAATTTCCATATTCTTATGATTCATTATACTTCACCTGAATCAGCATTTTTTTCTGGAAGCCACGACGGTTTTTTTACTTTCAGGAATACCAGTGGAGGTCCGGCAAGTAGTACTGTTCCAAGCAGAACACTAAAGACATATTCCCCTGCATTTGGATAGTAACTTGGAGGAATGAGTCCTACGATAAAAGCGAAGACAACTCCTACCACTCCAAGTCCTCCAACAAGCCAGACTCCTGCCACTCCTCCGGGAATCTTGTAAGGACGGTGAGTATCTGGCTGGCTGTACCGAAGTTTTATGAGCGACGCAAATACGAGCACATACACGATGCAGAGAAGCTCTACGGTCATTGCAGAAAGAATCCAATAGGCCTGGTTGACCGAAGGCAAAAAGACATACAGGAGGGAGATGAGCGATCCGATGAGAGCCTGTGTAATAAGAACTCCTACAGGTGCTCCGTATTTATTGGTGTGATCAAACATCGGAGGCATATTCCCTTCTTCTGCAACAACTCCAAGTCCTTTTGCAGGACCGATAAGCCATGATGCAAGCAGGGCAATACCGCCTACCGTGATCAGGATAGCAATCGGTGCTATAAGCCAGGGAATACCCATGGTTGTAAAGAAGTACTGAATTGCCTGCATGACCCCGGATGCAAGATTTAATTTCTCAACCGGAACTGCAAACGAGATTGCCAGTGTTCCAAAAACCGTGCAGAAGAGGATGATAAGAGTTGATAATCCCATGGCTTTTGGAAAATCAGTCTGTGGATTTTTAACCTCAAGTGCATGAAATCCTGCCATCTCCATTCCTGCAAAGAGGAGAATGATTGTTGAAAAGAATGGAATGGTGGATAATGATATCTGTGGTATCATGGCACCTATGGAGAAATGAGGAATTGCTAGCGGAGCTCCCATTGCCACCCAGAATACCCCGAGAAGGATGATGAGAATTGCAGGAATAATACTCCCAACTATTACTCCGAAGTTTCCAAATTTTGCTGAAAAGTCCTCACCAAAGTATGCAACTGCCGTCGTTCCCCAGAATGCAACCATCATGACCGTGAACATGTACCATGGGCTGCTTGCAAGCTGGGGAGTGAGAGCAAATGCCAGGGTTGAAGCGATAAACGAGAGAGCGGTTGGGAACCAGACCAGGTTATTTGACCATTCACAAAAAAGAGCGATGAATCCACTCTTCTCACCAAATGCCTGCTTCACCCAGGTGTACACACCTCCTCCCTGAGGCCATCCAGTTGCGAGTTCTGCACCCGCAAACGTGATGGGAATGAGGAAAAAGATCGTTCCAAGAAGATACCACCCGATACAGGACCACCCGTAGATAGCCATTGACGGAAAGTTCCTGATGCTGAGGACTGCAGCCACATTTATCATGGCAAGCGAGAAGACACCCAGAACTTTTTTTACCGGAGGTTTTCCGGATTTTTGCATCGATTCACTCATTGTTATTCCTCTTTTATACAACTAACCAGGTACTGACCATTTACTACCTCTACACCATGGGTGTCATGACCAAATCCCGGGAACCTGGAATCAAAGTCCTGGAGTCCTTTCAGGTATTGTAGAATTGGTTCATTCTGATCTCCAGCACGTTCTCCCGGAAGAAGGAGTGGGATACCTGGCGGATATGGAACTACTCCGGTTGCAACAACTCTGCCTCCCATTTTTTCTACAGGGACCTGCTCTACGGTTCCACGAACAAGCCGTTTGTATGCATCCGCAAAGGTAATTACTGGTTCAGGAAGCAAAGAGAAGGCCTGTGAAAGGGTTTCAAGCATCCGGTGATCCCGTTTGAATGCATGCATCTCTTCAGCAAGTTCAGGGAGAGTCACTCCACTGTACCGGTCAGGATAGGATTCTATGAGATCAGGGAAGATCTCTTCAAGCATCGTATTTTCATCATAATGCCGCTTGAACTCAAAGAGTTCAGTGATAAGAGTCCCCCATTTTCCTTTCGTTATTCCTACTGAAAAGAGGAAGAGAATACTATAATCACCTGACTTTTCATTGATGATTCCCCTGGTATCAAGGAATTTTACTACAAGGGCTGCAGGAATTCCAAAAGGTTCCAAACTTCCGTCATTTGCAACACCAGGAGTCAGGATAGTGACCTTGATTGGGTCAAGCATGCAGTAATCATCTTCGAGTCCTTCAAACCCATGCCAGTTCTCACCGGGATGCAGAACCCAGCACGACGGAGTATCACGAAGAGTCTCGAGCGGTGCATCAGTAAATGATATCCGTTTGCCACTCTTTGGATCAGTCACTGCATCAGGCTGCCACATTCCGAACCACCAGTCAGACGGGGTCTCTCTGTGTCCAATCTCCCTATTGATCCGTGCCATGGTTCGCCTGAACCTTATAGCCTCCTCTATACACTCATCCGTCAGTATTTTTCCTGACGGGCCATCCATCATCTTTGCAGAAACATCAAGGGATGCAATGATTGTATAAAGCGGGGAAGTGGAAGTATGCATCATAAATCCCTCGTTGAACCGTGAGTGCTCTATTGGAACCCTGCCATTTCTGACATGAACCATAGAGGCTTGTGAAAGGGCTGCAAGGAGTTTATGTGTAGACTGGGTTGCAAAAACGGTTGGCCCATTGGGATCCTTTGATCCATCTCTCATCGCAAACCGGTCACGATAGAGGGGATTGAATCTGGCATACCCATACCAGGCTTCATCAAAATGAATCCGATCCACTGTCTGGCCGAGCAGGTGTTCTACCTGTGCAGCATGGTAGCAGAGACCATCATATGTGGAATTTGTAATTATTGCATGAACCGGATGATCACTATCGGCATATTTTGTAAAAGGGCATGCCTGAACTTTTTTGCTTATTGCTTCGGGTGTCAACTGATCCGGGTGAATAGGCCCGATAATTCCGTACCTGTTGCGTGACGGGATGAGGTAGACTGGTACAGAATGAGTCATGGTGAGAGCATGCTCGGCTGATTTATGGCAGTTTCTGTCTACAAGAACGATATCTCCCTCAGTGACTGCTCCGAAAAAGACGATTTTGTTGGCAGTTGAAGTTCCGTTTGTGACAAAATACGTTTTGTCTGCTCCAAACACCTTTGCTGCATATTTTTCAGCTTTTCCAATCGGTCCCGAGTGATCAAGCAGGGATCCAAGTTCATCTACTGATATCGAGAGATCTGACCTGAAGAGTTGTTCACCAAAAAAGGTATGAAATGCTCTGCCAACCGGTGTTTTACGAAATGCAGTTCCACCCGCATGACCTGGAGTGTGCCAGGAGTATTCAAAATCACGGGAAAATTTGATGAGTTCTGAGAAAAATGGAGAGAGCATCTGTTCACGGTATCGTCGTGCTGCTGCCGTTATCCTTCCAGCAAGGAAATCTGGCGTATCATCCATTACATACACGTACTCATTGATCTCTTTGACGATCTCAACTGTAAGACCGCTCGGAGCTTGTGAGGCGGGCTCTGCCAGTAAGAAGATCGGAAGTTCATCGTTGCGTCTTCTGATCTCATGGATTATTTTCGTAGTTGATTCATGATTTTGTTGTGAATCTCCTCCAAGATCCCAGTTTATCAGGATACAATCTATTCCTGGAAGCTGAGCTGCTGCTGCCCGTGCATCATTTAAAGATCCGACATCCCCAACTACGAGCCCTGATTCTTCTAATTTCTTTACAATTCTCCTCATTGTGCGGCCATGAGGAGTATCAGTATGCATGGCATCATCTATGATTGCAATGGTCAGTTTCTCTTCAGGATTCATCCTCTCCTCCGTGAGAATGTAATATGGTATCAGTACCCTACCCGTATTCCCTTATTGGGAAAAACTGTGTACTTACTTTTAGAAAGAACAACAACCATATGAAAGTATGGTAAGGATATTTGATCAAAATTTTTTCAGGAGATATTAAAACCGTATAGCCATGGTCGACATGGTTGAGATGATATGGAAATTCATATGCATGGCCATATGATGATGAGAACCAATCCCCTGATGTAATACAAAAATATATATCCACAGGCAGATCAGAGTTCTACCCATGACTGGAGCCCTGAAGTATTGTTCGTATGGAATATTTCTCATTGCTATTTTGAGTGTGATAATTTCCCCTGTATTAGCCGGAGATAAATACTCATCAGGTGAAATGGTTCTGACTGCCGGGATTGGAGGGAGTAACGAACTTCAGATTGGAGAGAAAACCCAGATCATTGTGACAATAGCAAACTCCGGTCTTATCAATATGAAGTTCGTAAATACCGGAACTATCACACCTGACTATCTCCCTACAACTGCTCTTTCACTATCAGCACTCCTTGAAGGAGGAGACTCCCCAGTTCAGGTATCATCTGATCCACAGATACTCGGTGACGTAAAATCAGGAACTGTAGTTCAGGCACCGTTTGTTATAACCGTCCCAGAATCTGCTAAAGCAGGATGTTATCAACTTCCACTCACCCTGAAGTACAAATACATGGATGAGGCTACCCAGAATGGGCTTGATGAGATCCAGTACAGTTTCAAGGAAGAGGAACAGACACTCAGCATCCCGATAACCCTGAGAAAAAGTGTTCGTCTTGGAATCAATTCAATAGACTCAGGTGATCTCTATGTTGGAGGTGACGGCCATATCCTTGTCAATGTCAGTAATATCGGATCTGATGATGGGAAAAACACAGTCTTTTATCTTGAGCCGGTTGGAAAAGGCCCGATAGCACCGTATCAGGACAGCGTGTACCTGGGAGATTTCCCTGTAAAGTCCTCTGCAAATCTATCCTACAAGGTCTCTGTTGCTTCTAATGCCGATCCATCAATACAATATCCCCTGACTCTTCAGGCAGTATATACCGATTACCAGGGTCTTACTGCAGAGAGTGACAAAAAATCAGTAAGTGCAGGATTCAGACCAAAGATTTCGTTCACTATAGGAAATCAACAGAACAATATTAATTCAGGTGGTGAAGGAGTTATCACTGTTCCATATACCAATACAGGATCAGACACTATCTATAATGCCCAGGCAGGAATCACCATTGTTGATCCATTTACCAGTGAAGATGATCAGGCCTATCTTGGTACTATGAAACCCGGGGATACTGCTGTTGCAAAGTTTAAATTAAATGTCAATAGTGGTTCGACAAGCAAGCAGTATGCCCTTGACTCTGAAATCAGGTATACAGATGAGAACCTGACTGAATTTGTTTCAGACCCGGTAAAAGTTCCGGTTATGGTCACAGATTCCAATGGAAATCTGATGATGATTGGTGGAATTATTCTCCTGATAGTCATAATCGGAGGAGGATTTTTCTATCTCCGACGCAGGCACCACAATTAAGGAGTTCAAGAGATGACATTCCTGACTCCTTCAGGTCTTTTTCGAGCCAATCACTATCGTACTGATACTTTTCAGATGAGAATACTACTTTCTGTGCTCATTCTCTGCCTTGCAATCTCTGGATGTATTTTTCACGCATCCGCAGTGCCATATCCCTACGGTGAGCCGGAATTTGCTGCAACAATAGTTGGGGATAATGAATGCACACCAGGGAATGTAACTCCACTTCTCATAAAAATTGCAAATATTGCAACTAACCCTGAACTTGTTCTTGATGCGTCCAACCCTGTGGAATCAAGTCCGATTGTCCCCTATGCTGTACTGCTCACCCTTGAGCCAGGAGATTCTCCTGCAGATATCATTCACACTGTCCAGACACTTCCCGCCATTCCACCTGCAACAGGTATCCCTCTCACCTTTCCGATAATCATACCTGCTGACGCAAAAGCCGGCTCCTATTCTCTGGACCTGAAAATTCAGTACCAATATGCAGATTCTATTGCAAAAGATGGGCTGACTAATGTGTTTCATTACACAACAAAGGATGTAACACTCAAAATCCCGATCACAATAAAAGAGAAGGTACGAATACGGGTTGACAACATCACCACCTCAAATATTGCTCCCGGACAGGAAGGAACGATAAGGGCAGAGATTACCAATATCGGATATTATTCTGGCAGTAATGCATCAGCTGAACTGACAACCGGAAAAAATAGTCCAATCACGATATACCAGGGTGGGTATCACCTTGGAATCTTTAATACCCAGGAGACCAGGGCCGTAGAATGGAGGGTTTCAGTTTCAGATCTGCTTGATGCATCTGTTATCCCGGCGACTGTTCAGATCTCATACGAGGATAAAAATCAAAATCTCACTTCATCACAGCCTGTCTCCATCGGAATCCCGGTAAGTACAGGTCCAAAATTTAATATCACGTATGACAGGCCCCAGATAACTCCTGGTGGATCAGCAGTTGTTCGTGTTACATACATCAATATCGGTGATGCACCAGCAATCGGAGCAACTGCAAAAATTGTTCCTGTAGATCCGGTCAGTTCAAAGCAGACCGGTGGACTTCTTGGAAATATATCACCAGGAGAGTCGGCTGCAACCAGTTATGAGTTCTCTCTTAGCCAGAAAGCCCTGGTGAAGCCATATGGAGTTTTAACAGATGTAAAATACCGGGGAGATGATGGATCTGTATACCTTTCAGACCCCCTGAAGATAGAACTTAACACCACCGATCCAGGTATCATGGCTATTCTCCTCTCTCCTGTCTCTCTGGTTATATTAGTTGGTGCAATCCTGGTTTTTGGATACCTGTTTTTAAGACGTGAGGGACGGCTGATCTGATCATGGGTTTTATTCTCACATCTTCTGAGAGGGGTGGGTCATGACTCTGTTGAACTCATTTTATTGTGGAGTTGCTGACCTGGTTCTTAAGAGACCTGCAGAGGTTCTCCTGGTCATGGCTCTTTTGTTTCTTGCCGCTCTCATCGTTATTGGGAATCTTTCCATGGAATCAGGAGCATCCATCTACCTGAGCCATGATGATCCATCAATGAGATGGTACACCATCTATACCGATAAGTTTGCACTTGAAAAGGATGTAGTCCTGTACATATCAGCCCCAAAGCCTCTTGATCATGCCCTGATTTTAGATCTCCAGATTCTCAAAAAGGAGTTACTCCGGATACCGGGGGTGGAAGATGTTCAAACAGTTTCTGATGCAATTCTTCTTGCAAATCAGGGATCTATTCCTGCAACTAATGATGGAATAGAAGAGGCTTTTTCCCGTCTTTCAAAATCAGAACAAAAAGAGATTATTCCAGACTCTTTGCATACCCTTGGAACAGTTGTCACAAAGGGAGACACCCAGTCACTTCTTGACCCTATCCAGGCAGTTATTAATGAGGCACATCTTCCTCCCGGTGTCACCATCGAGATCAGTGGAAGCGATGCTTTTGATCAGCAGATGATGACCGAGATGACAAAACAGATCTTTGTGCTGATTCTTGGTGCATTTACTCTGATGTTCATCGGTCTTTTTATTCTCTTTGGATCTGTCAGATATCGTCTTCTCCCTCTTGCCTTTGTCATGGTCGGGCTTGTGTATCTCTTTGGAATCCTGGGAGCATTCCGGGTTCCAATCAACATCGGAGCAATTGGTGGATTTCCCATTCTTCTTGGACTTGGTATAGATTATGCTGTCCAGTTTCAGGCACGGCTCAATGATGAGCTCCGTGTATCCTCACTTGAAGATGCCATCAGAACGACAATCTGCAATACCGGATCTGCAGTTTTGTATGCAATGGTGGCCACGATGCTCGGGTTTGTTGTTCTGTTTATAACTCCGCTTCCGATACTTACCGGTTTTACATTAACAGCAATAATTGGCATCCTCTGTGCTTATGGGGCTACCCTCTTTGGATTTCCAGCTCTTGCAATCCTGATTAATTACCAGCCAAAGGATCTTCCAACCAGTGGAAAACTAGATCTATTTGAGAAATACAATCAGATCCTCTCCAAAGTTGCAGAAAAAGTTGCCCGAGCTCCTGTTCTCATACTTGTACTGGTTCTGGTTCTCGCTGGTATCGGGATGGTAATAGACGATCAGATCCCGATAGACACCACCGAGGATTCAATGGTTCCTTCAGATATGCCAGCAAAGGTGGTAATGGATAAAGTTACAAATCTTCTGGGATCCCAGACTCCGGTTGAACTTGTCCTCACAGGATCTGATCTTACCTCTCTCGAATCGCTACAATGGATGGAGAGATATGGGGCATTTATTCAATCAGTATATCCGGATAAGATAATAGGATACACAAGTATTGCAACCCTTGTTAAGGAATATAATGGCGGAAAACTTCCTGATACCTTGTCACAACTTGATGAAGTTCTCTCTTCAATTCCAGAAAGTGAAAAGAAGAAATACCTATCAGAAAAGATCATCGGGCTGATGGAGTTTCAAACCGTTTCATTGAAAGCTCAGGAGATGAGCGATATCAGGCAGGTCATTCTTGACAATGTTGGCTGGGCCCAGCCACCACCTGGAATTTCTGCACGTACAAGCGGAATGTTTGAATTAAATGCAATTACCCTGAATGATATTGTCAAGTTCAAACCACTGATGACAAATCTTGCATTCCTGATGATCCTACTCTTCCTTATTATTGCCTACCGGCATTTTGTCTCAATTGCACCTATGGTTCCTATCATCTGTGTTGTCGGGTGGAATGCAGTGGTGATGTGGGTATTTTCCATCGATTACACTTTTATTACAGCTTCTCTTGGTGCAATCACCATTGGAGTGTCTTCTGAATACACGATTCTGATGATGGAGCGGTATCTTGAAGAGAGAAAAACCACCCCTGATCTCATAGAGGCAATCTCTAATAGTGTACAAAAGATTGGAGCTTCGATTACTGTGTCTGGGTTAGTGACTGCATTCGGATTTTCTGCTCTTTTGCTCTCGTCATTTCCAATTATTTCAAATTTCGGAGTGATGACAGTAATTGCAGTAATTTTCTCACTCGTCGGTGCGATTATTATCATGCCAGCGATTTTGGCAATTCTTGGAAGGATAGAGGATTACTTTGAATAATCCTCCATCCACCATTGACTATGTTTCCAAAAAGAGATTGTACCCTACAATTC
>NZ_DATMYY010000328.1:0-2746 GCF_035560735.1 Methanospirillum sp. | reverse complement strand
GACACAAGCTGAAGCAGTAAACCGATTAAACCAGTATGGGAAAAACAGCATTACAAAAGTCCGCAAAAAATCAATATATTTGCGTTTTATTAGTAATTTTATCCATCTCATGGCAATTTTGCTATGGATAAGTGGTGGTATTGCGTTCCTAGCTGGGATGCCTGAACTGGGTGTTGCTGTCTGGATGGTCAATGTAATTAATGGGATTTTCTCTTTTTGCCAGGAATTTCGTGCAGAAAAAGCTGCTGAAGCACTTCAAAAACTCCTCCCGGTAAAAGTAATGGTAATTCGGGATAATCAACACGTTGAAATCCTAGCAGAGAACCTCGTTCCCGGAGATCTGATGGTTTTATCAGAGGGTGTGCATATCTCTGCTGATGGAAGGTTGGTAGAAGCATCTCAGATGAGAGTTGATCAGTCAACCCTTACTGGGGAGTCTCATCCGGTAAAAAAAGTCGCAGAATCCTGGCATGACACAGAACTTTCAGCAATAGAAATTCCGAATCTTATTTTTGCAGGCACTAATGTAGTCTCTGGGACTGGCCTTGCGGTTGTAGCCGCAACAGGTATGAATACGGAATTTGGAAAAGTAGCACATCTTACCCAGGCTATTGAAGAGGAAATGAGCCCGCTGCAAAAGGAGATGATCCATGTAACCAGGAGAGTTTCTATTATAGCATTCAGTGTTGGCTCCCTTTTTTTTCTGGTGATGGCCATATTAACTCCTGTTTCTCCTGCTAAGAGTTTTATTTTTGCCCTTGGTATCATCGTCGCATTCATTCCTGAAGGTCTTTTACCAACTGTTACTCTCTCCCTTGCCAGGGGTTCCCAGCGAATGGCTAAACGACACGCTCTTATAAAGCGTTTATCAGCAGTTGAAACCTTAGGATGTACATCTGTAATATGCACAGACAAGACTGGAACACTGACACAAAATGAGATGACGGTTCAGAAAATCTGGCTTTCAGGTATCAATTATTCTGTGAGTGGCATTGGATATTCACCCGATGGTAAGATAATTTCTGATAATCAGGATTTGAATCCTCTTTCAGTTCAGGATCTCAATCAATTTCTTACTGCTGGTGCACTGTGTTCCGATGCACGCCTAATTCCCCCGGAACATACTTCAGCACCATGGACCATTCAAGGTGATCCCACAGAAGCTGCTCTTCTTGTAGTGGCTTTGAAAGGTGGCATTAAATACGAGGATCAAATTTCTAAGTCTCCACAGATTCGTGAATATCCGTTTGATTCCAGACGTAAGATGATGAGTGTCATACATCAGGTAGATAATAAGCAGGTTATATATCTGAAAGGTGCTCCTAAGTCAGTCCTGGATATTTGCTCTTCTTTTTTGGAACTCCATAACGAACTATCGCTTACCGATGATAAACGTTCTGAAATAATGAAGGTAAATGATTCTTTATCAGAACAAGGACTTCGGGTTTTAGCCATGGCAATGAAAACAATTCCTGGGGATTTGAAGGCAGAAAATCCTGAAGAGGTTGAAAAGGACCTTACGTTTCTGGGCTTAGTTGCCATGATCGATCCTCCAAGGCCTGAAGTCATTGATGCAGTAAAAAAATGTCATCAGGCACACATCAGAATCATCATGATCACCGGTGATTATGGACTCACCGCAAAAAGTATTGCACGCAGTATTGGTATTATCGAGGGTGAGAATCCTCGTATAATAACGGGCAGCGATCTTGATCAGATTACCGCTGACGAATTAAAAACTGCTCTTCATGATGAAGTAATATTTGCCCGGGTTGCTCCTGAACATAAACTCAGGGTTGTAGAAACATTAAAAGAACTGGGTCATATTGTCGCAGTAACAGGTGATGGTGTAAATGATGCTCCTGCTCTGAAAAAAGCGGATATCGGTGTTGCAATGGGAATGACAGGGACTGATGTTGCAAAAGAAGCAGCAGATATAATCTTGACAGATGATAATTTTGCATCAATTGTCAATGCTGTGGAAGAAGGACGGACAGTGTATGCAAACATCAAAAAATTCACGGGGTATATTTTTACCAGCAATGCCACAGAGGCAGTTCCATTCATCTTTTTTGCTTCTAGTAAAGGGAGAATCCCACTGGCATTAAACGTCATGCCCATCTTATCCATAGACCTTGGAACAGATCTTATACCTGCATTAGCTTTGGGTTCAGAGCCAGCAGAACCAGGAATTATGGACATTCCACCAAGGAATCTTAAAGAACACGTGATAACCAAATCTTTGCTCATGCGTTCATATCTCTGGCTTGCTCCAATTCAGGGTCTTGCAGTTATGTCAGCATTCTTTTACGAGTTTTGGACAAACGGATATTGGGGGCAGATTTACGGTCTCCCTTCAGATGGCCCGTTATACCATTCAGCAGTTGGAATGGCACTTGCAGCCGTCGTTACCACACAGATTGGAAATCTCCTCGGAAGACGAACAGACCGGAGTTCCCTCCTCTCTGTTGGATTATTTACAAACAACATGATTTGGATAGGTATTGCAAGTGAACTAATAATCATTTTTTCAATAATTTATATTCCATTTCTACAAAATGTAATAGGTACAGCTCCCTTTCCTCTTCACAACTGGATTTTTTTATTTGCCTGGGCCCCGGTTCTTCTCATCGCTGAAGAATTAAGAAAAACAGTAATGCGGATAATTGAGAGAAAAAAGGATGAACACAAACCTGTGGAGGTATAACCTGAAAATTATACATCACACATTTACTTTAAGAAGTAT
>NZ_DATMYY010000327.1:0-4858 GCF_035560735.1 Methanospirillum sp. | reverse complement strand
CATTCTGAACCGAGGCAAGGGAAGATCGGGGAGTAAACAATACCATTTCCGGAAGATCAATATCCAGTGCTTCGTGGAGAACCTCTTCGATGGTCTCAACCGGGACAAAGATCAGTTCATCCCTGACATCCGCCGGTATCTCCTCTATGTCACGCTCGTTCTCCTTCGGGAGAATGATCTTTGTCAACCCTGCCCGGTGAGCAGCAAGAACCTTCTCCTTGATTCCGCCAACCGGGAGAACTGCTCCGCTCAGGGTGATCTCCCCTGTCATCCCAAGTTTTGGATCCACGGTTTTACCGGTAATGAGTGATACCAGAGCAGTGAACAGTGTCACACCTGCTGAAGGGCCATCCTTGGGCGTCGCTCCGGATGGGACGTGGATGTGTATGTCACTGGTCATGAAATCAAACTGGTTTGCAGAATGGGCAAACCGTGACCTGATCAGGCTCATGGAAATATTTGCTGACTCTTTCATAACATCACCTAGTTGGCCGGTGAGTGTTAGTTTTCCGGTGCCTGGCATGAAGGTTCCTTCAATAAAGAGGATCTCTCCTCCAACCGGTGTCCATGCAAGGCCGGTTGCAACCCCCGGAGTAAGCCTGCTACGTGCTGTCTCATGCCTGAAGACTTCTTTCCCAAGTATCTCCCCAAGCATTTCTGCTGATACAACAAATGGAAGGTCAGTTCTTCCTGATACGATCTTCTCAGATACATACCGTGCAATCCGGTCAAGCTGCTTCTTCAGACCTCGGACACCAGCTTCACGGGTGTATTTTTCAATTACAAGTGAGAGGGCATCATCCTCGATCTGCAGTTTCCCTCCATCAAGCCCATGTTCTTCAATTGTTTTTGGAAGCAGATGCTGTTTAGCGATGGCAAATACTTCGTGCTTAGTATAACTTGAGATCTCTATCAGTTCCATCCGGTCAAGGAGTGGTCCCGGGATAGATGAGAGAGAGTTTGCCGTTGCAATGAAGAGCACATCAGAGAGGTCATAAGGAACCTCAAGGTAATGATCTGAGAAACTGTTGTTTTGTTCAGGGTCGAGCACTTCAAGCAGGGCACTTGCCGGATCCCCGGAATAAGATGCACTTAATTTATCAATTTCATCAAGTACAAAGACTGGATTTTTTGTACCTGCCCGTTTGATCCCCTGTATGATCCTTCCGGGAAGTGCTCCGATATACGTCCGGCGGTGACCACGAATCTCTGCCTCATCTTTTATACCACCAAGGCTTACCCGGACATACTCCCGACCCAGAGCCTCTGCGATACTCTTCCCAAGGCTTGTTTTTCCTGTTCCGGGAGGACCGGCAAAGAGGAGAATGGATCCCTGTTTGTCATTCTTCAGTTTCATGACTGCCAGGTGCTGTATGATCCGTTCCTTAACTTTCTCAAGCCCGTAATGGTTATCCTCAAGGACCTTTCTTGTTGTCTCAATATCAATGCCTGATCTTTCTCCTGTAACCCATGGCAGATCAAGCAGGAGATCCAGATAATTTCGTATGACCGGAGCTTCGTGGTTATGGGGCCCGCCCATCTCAAGTTTTTTCACTTCGGCAATAGCTTTCTTCTTTACATCTTCAGGCATCTGTGACTGATCAATTCGGTCCCTGTATCCTGTATCTCCCGGACCATTTCCCTCAATATCATTCAGTTCATCCTGAATCACCCGGAGTTGCTCCCTGAGAATGGCTTCACGATTGGTCTTCGAGATTTTATCAGAAACCTTCCTAGTGACCTCAATCTTGAAATCGATCTGCTCTTTGACCTTGAGTAACAGATCTAGAAATGCTATAGCCCGTTCCTGCTGTGAAGAAATCTCCAGAAGTGCCTGTTTCTCTTCAAGTGAGACCGGAACATACGGCATAGTAAACCCAATCACAGTATCTATTGAAGTCATTTTGTCAACCGGCTGGGTAAACTGTTCAGAACCTTGGAAATGATTACTTATTACATGAATCGTTTCTTTAATTTCTTCAAGTAACTCGTCATGTGTCTGAGTATCAAGATCAGATGATTCTTCAGATAGGACCCAGGTCGCAAATAATCGTCCGTCACGTTTGGTGATTGAATCAGCTCTGACTTTTTTGAGTGCATGAACACATACGAGGTATCCTTCCTCAGCCGGCTGAATGAATGATATTTCAAGAAGATTGCCAATCGGATATACAGAAGACGCAGATATCTCTGACGGGATTGTTCCGGTTTTTACTGCCAGACCAATAGGATGACCATCGCTCCTGCTCATCTCCTGCAGGAGAAGGCTTCCGGTTTCTTTGTCAACAATGATCTTTGTCCGCGTGTTGGGAAACACTACAATCTCGTAAAGGGGCAGTACGAAATGCTCCTGATGTGCTGGTGATTGTGTGAATTCGGTGGTACTCATATGAACCTTTAGTTTTGTTTAACCTAACTAGTTATTCAGATAAAATTTTTTTAGCGCACTTTTTGCAGGATCTCTATCAGAAGATCGATCTCATGATCATCCAGTGAATCGACGAGCCTTTCAACAACCTGCTGAAGGGCTCTCTGTTCTAAACGGGCAATACTTTCTCCTCTTCCGGTAAGACGGATATAATTAATTCTTCCGTCATGGGGACAAGGCTGCCTGTATACACAACCCATCCGATCTAACTTATGCATCATCTCTGTGATGGTTGGCTTGGAATTCTGGGTGATTTCAGCAAGCCTGCTGAACGTGACCTCATCATGGGCATCAATCATCTTCAGGTAATTGATCTGCTTCACCGTGATCTCCGAGAGCTCACAGGCAGAGAAGATACTACAAGAACATTCATTCTTCAGTCTGATCAGGGTGTCAAAGACCTGGAAGAGATGTTCTTTCTGGGCAGTCATGGATCCGTGTTAGTTAGTTAGGATTGTCCAAACTATAAAGGTTCTGTATGAGGCAGTGATTGTCTTCAGTTATAGAAGATAGATAACAGAAATTACCACTACTCTTGCCAAACTCAAGATTCATTATTCATAAACACTAAAAATAGGGATGTGATGGACAACCATGACTGAGTGTTTTGTTGGTCCGAAAGGACATTACATCCAAGAAACGAGATACTGACGAACTAACGTCTTCTTTTGATACTGTTTTAGATCGAATCCCAACCGCCAGACAGGAATGCCTGTTCTCTTTATCACAGGATAATCAGGTTCACCTGCCGGTATCTTCATCAAATCCATACCCAGGAGGTTGGACCCGATGAGGACAGGAGCAAAAATTCTTCTTGATTCTCTCAAATTTCAGGGAGTTGAGACGATATTCGGGTACCCCGGCGCTACTGTTCTTCCGATCTATGATGAAATTCCGGAGTCAGGAATCAGTCATATCCTTGTCAGGCATGAACAAGCAGCGGCTCATGCTGCAGATGGCTATGCCAGGGCAGGAGGAGGGCCAGGTGTTTGCCTCGCAACATCCGGACCTGGAGCCTGCAATCTGGTAACCGGTATAGCCACTGCATACATGGACTCAATCCCGGTTGTTGCTATAACGGGACAGGTTCCTACGAACCAGATTGGAAACCATTCATTCCAGGAGGCAAATATCACCGAGATCACCAGATCGGTTACCAAACAGAATTACCAGGTGACAAAAACTGCTGATCTTGCAGAGACGGTGAGCCAGGCATTCAGAGTTGCAATGACAGGACGACCTGGCCCGGTTCTAATCGACATCCCCAAAGATGTTTCAACAGGCATGGTACCTGAAGAAAAGCGAACGGGGTTGAGACCGAGAATAATCCGGGAAAGGGAGACCAATCTTAATACCAGAAGGCTCTGTATCAAAGCAGCCGAGATGATCTCAAATGCAGAAACTCCGATAATCCTCGCCGGTGGAGGAGTTATCAGTAGTCAGGCATCAGATGAGCTCCAGATTCTTGCCAATCGGTTCGGTATACCTGTTACAACTACCCTGCTCGGTATTGGAACAATTCCTTCAGATAATCCCCTCAACCTGGGTATGATAGGAATGCATGGAACAATTGCGGCAAATCACGCAGTGCATACCTGCGACCTGCTTATTGCCATAGGTACCAGATTTTCAGATCGGAGTTGTGGTACTGGAGGTCTCTTTGCACCACATGCAGCAGTCATCCAAATTGACATTGATCCAAATGAAATCGGCAAAAACCGCAATGTGGATCTTCCTCTTATCGGTGATGCAAAAAGGATCCTCCAGGAGATTATCAGAAAAACCAGGAGGTTGCGCACGACCATAGCCTGGAGAGATCAGATTAATATCTGGAAACATCAGGCTGATCTATCCCCTACTTCTGAAAGGAACGGTCTGCGTCCACAACAGATCATCAGAATTCTGGCTTCGATTCTAAACGGGAGAGGAATCATCGTATCAGAAGTAGGACAGAATCAGATGTGGACTGCCCAGAACTACAGGTTTCAAAGGCCACGATCATTCCTCACATCAGGAGGCTTGGGAACAATGGGATTCGGACTCCCGGCTGCTATGGGAGCCTCGTTTGCTTGTCCGGATCAACAGATTTGCACTATTGCAGGGGATGGATCCCTGCAGATGAACATTCAGGAATTTGCAACCCTGGCCGAATACAAGATCCCGGTCAAGATTCTGGTCTTGAATAATCAGTACCTCGGAATGGTGAGGCAATGGCAAGAACTCTTCTATGATCGAAGATACTCATTTACAGAACTCCCATCTATTGAATTTACAAAGATTGCAGCAGCGTATGGAATTGAGGGAGTCAGAGTAGATAGTCCGGGGGACATACAGGGGGCAATCAAGGATGCATTTGCAACCAAAGGACCTTTCCTCATAGATTTCAGGATCATACGTGAGGAGAATGTCTTTCCTATGGTACCCTGTCTC
>NZ_DATMYY010000326.1:0-3127 GCF_035560735.1 Methanospirillum sp. | reverse complement strand
ATGAAACATCCATTGAGGATCTTTCCAAAGAAAAGAGCCAACAAACTGGATATTGTCCTTTTCCTGATATCAGGCATTGATAATTATTGGACTCCGGAAGTGAATGGCAGGGACTCAAGGTATGAATAGGATTTCTTCTGGGCCGTCACCTTACATTTCCTGAATCACAAATTTTTAAAAACTGAATCAGTGTGCATAGAGACAAAGCCGGGGAAATACGTAATTATGGGGGGAGAAAAAATGACCAGGACACCAATCAGACTTGCGATTGATCCGGCAGCAATTACCATCATGGCCCCTGATTCATTTCAGGATAATGATGAACAACCTCTACCCCGTTTCCCAGGTCCTGAAACGGGGAACTCCTGATTTATTACAGTATCAGGCGTTCTGTCTCTTCTTTTCTCTTATGCCGTGAATTCCATACTTTATACACCTCAAACCAGAGGACACTCACAACCCCGGCCAGCACACAGACGATGAGTTCATCCAGTGATATCGGAGCAAACCTGAAGAGATTCTGAAGTGAAGGGATGATGAGAATCAGGGCGAGACCGATGAGTGTTCCGGCAAATACCCACCCCATCGCCTTGTTCGGAGTCTGGATTGTCTGAAACATGGTCTCTGACCAAGAACGATTAGTCAGGATCAGGAGCAGATTTGCAATTACAATGGTTGTAAAAGTGAGCGTTCTCACCTCTTCTTCATTAAGCCCCCTGCTTATCGCAGAGAGATATACCAGAAAGACAACTGCCAATACTACAAACCCCTGAAGGAGACTCAAGAAGAGTGTCTTCCTGGTAAAAAGTCGTTCATCTTTCTGACGAGGAGGACGATTCATGACATTTGATTCTTCTTTTTCAGACTCAAACACCACTGAACAGGCTGGATCGATTATCAATTCAAGAAAGACGATGTGAACTGGCATAAGAATGAGAGGCAGATTAAAAAGCACAGGTATGAGTGACATCCCGGCAATCGGGACATGGATAGAGAAGATATATGCCATCGCTTTCTTCAGATTATCATAGATTCTTCTCCCTAACCTGACCGCAGATACAATCGAGGTGAAGTTGTCGTCAAGCAGAACAAGTGAAGAGGCTTCCCTTGCAACATCGGTTCCCCTGCCTCCCATCGCAATACCAATGTCAGCAGACTTTAATGCAGGAGCGTCGTTTACCCCATCACCAGTCATAGCAACCACTTCATGATTGGCTTTCAGGGCGTTGACGATCCGAAGTTTTTGCTCAGGTACGGCCCGTGCAAACAGGGTGGCAGTCCTGATTTTGTCTTTCAATTCTGGTTCGGGTATCTGTTCCAGTTCTGACCCGGTGATACATTCGTCAGCATGTTGAAGACCGATCTGTTGTGCAATGCTTCGTGCAGTCAGTGGATAATCGCCGGTGATCATGATAACCCGTATCCCGGCTGAATGGCATTCTGCCACGGCCTCGGGAATTCCAGGTCGTATCGGGTCTGCGAATCCAATCAGTCCCAGGAATTTAAATTCAAAATCATGCTGCCCGTCCGGGAGTTCAGAAAGAACAAACGAAGCTTTCGCAACCCCAAGGATACGAAGTCCTTTTGCTGCAAGCGTGTTGATCTGCCCGGCAAGCATTTCCCGGTCAGGTTCAGGAAGATGACAGAGATCAGCTATAGCCTCGGGTGCTCCTTTTGACGCAATAATGAACTCATTTCCATCAGGTGATCTCCAAACGTTTGACATAGCCAGGAGCACAGGTGAAAGTGGATATTCTACAATCAGGTCCCAGCCGGTGTGTATATGTTCAGTTTTGCCAAAATCGCCATCAGACAGTTGGATGAGAGCCTTCTCCATCGGATCGAAGGGATCTTTTTTACAGGCAAGGATGGCGTACTCTGACAATTCATGGCAGATATCGGGAACTGAATTTGCTCCGATTGGATCATGGTCACAGATCACCCCTTCGGCAAAAAAGGTCTGAACCGTCATTTTATTCAGGGTGAGTGTACCGGTTTTGTCTACACAGAGCACGGTGGCAGAACCAAGGGTTTCAATTGCCGGAACGTTGCGTGTCAATACCTGTTTTTGTGATATCCTCCATGCACCAAGAGCGAGAAATATCGTAAGGACAACAGGGAATTCCTCAGGGAGGATAGCCATAGCAAGAGTGATCCCGGCAAGAAGACCGGATATCCAGTCTCCCCGTGTAAATCCATACACTACCACGATGATCAGACAGAGAAACAGCCCGACAGTTGCGATGGTCTTGACCATCCAGGAGATCTCTGTTTTAAGCCTAGTATCATCCCGGCCCACAGTCTGCAAAACGGTGCCGATTTTTCCCATCTCAGTCCGGGGGCCGGTTGATCTGACCTCCGCAAGACCCTGACCCTGGACAACCATTGTACCAGAGTAGATGAAGGGCAGATCATCACCTCCCGGATGTTGCTCAGTTTGTCCTTCAACCCAGGGGATTTTTCGGACAGGAACAGATTCTCCGGTCAGAAGTGATTCATCTACTGAAATATGGTTTGATGAGAGAAGAATACCGTCTGCAGGCACCCGGTCTCCTTCTGAAAGGATGAGAATATCACCGGTTACCACTTCCCTTCCTGCGATTCGTTTCTGTTCTCCGTCTCTGATTACCAGAGCACGTGGACTGGAAAGGTTTCGTAACGCTTCCAGGGCCTTTTCTGTTTTCTGCTCCTGGTACACCGTGATCCCGATGATGACAAAAACGAAGCTCATAAGCATGATGCCTTCGGTAACATCGCCTAGGAAGAAATAGATCAGTCCGCTTGCTACCAGGAGGATAAACATTGGTTCTTTAACTACCTCCAGGATGATCCCGGGAATGCCATGTTTTTGTGTTTCCGGGAGTTCATTGTACCCTTCGGCCCTGATCTTCTCAGCTGCCTGCTCGCTGGAAAGGCCTTTGACCGGATTAATTTCGAGCCTAGTCATGATTGATACCAATTCTTCCGGGATTTGGTTCGTTGCCGGTGTCTATCCCATCTCTGTGCGATATATTTGCTGAGTCTGGTAGATGCTACCATTTAACGGTAGGTCACATGTTACCTATGAGCTGATAAGAAGTTCGATGAAAAAAAGAACCAGCAACATAATTTTCTGTGATATTAAAAG
>NZ_DATMYY010000325.1:0-2350 GCF_035560735.1 Methanospirillum sp. | reverse complement strand
CCAGTCAGACTCATGCCCGGCCGGTAGGCTGCGATCTTGAAATTGAATATACTGGCCTCCCTATCAGGGACAAAACCGGGAAAATAATTGGTGCGTTTGAATTTATCCAGGATCAGACTGCTTCAGTCAGATTATCAGATTATCTCAAAAATGAGATAATGAAGATTGGTGAAAACCTGAGCAAACTCAGTAAGGGGGATACAAACCTTCAGACTGTCGTCACCGATGCCGATCAGTATACCAGGGATGTACATGAAAAATTTGTCCAGATCAATAAGAAACTGGATCAGGTCAATGATGCAGTCAAACTTCTTGTTTCAGATGCCCTTTTGCTTTCAGAGGCCGGAGTTGCTGGTAAATTAGAGGTCCGTGCTGATGCAACCAGGCATCACGGCGATTATCGTAAGATTGTGGAAGGATTTAATGAAACGCTGGATAGTGTTATCCTTCCGGTCAACGAAGCACTGCGGGTTTCAAAAGAATATGCAAACTCAAACTTTACTGCCCGGGTTGACACCTCTATCGAGGCATCTGGAGATTGGATTGCATTCAAAGATGCTCTTAATGATATTGGGATTCAGGTATCAGAGGCTGTCAGAGTTATCAATAAACAGGTGATGGACCTTGCCTCAAATTCAGAAGAGGCAACAGCAAGTATTGAGGAGGTATCAGCTGGTGCACAACAGATTGCAAGAAGTACCGGAGAAGTCAGCAGTAACTCACTGAAGGGAGAAGATGGGATCATTCAGGTGCTCAAAGCAATGGAAGACCTCAATATTACGGTTACTGAAGTATCAAGAAAGGCAGAACGTGTCTCGGTCACAGCAACCCAGGCTAACAACTTTGCTAAAACCGGGGTCGAACTCGCTAAAAAATCAGAAACCGCAATGAATGAGATTAAACGCTCATCTGCAGAGGCTGATCAGATTGTGAAAGATATTAATCAAAAGATGGAGGAGATTGGGAAGATTGTCCGTCTCATATCAGATATCGCAAACCAGACCAACCTCCTTGCCCTGAACGCAGCAATTGAAGCAGCACGGGCAGGTGAAGCCGGACGTGGATTTGCCGTTGTTGCAGCTGAAGTTAAATCCCTGGCTCAGGATTCCCGCAGTTCTGCTGAAAATATTGCTGATATGATTACTGATCTGCAGAATAAGGCTAATATGGCAAATGCAGCAATGAGTCAGGCTGGCAAGACGGTAGAGACTGGCAGTTCAACTCTTCTTGAAACCCTGGGAGCGTTTAATCAGATTGCAACATCAATTGATGATATCACACGGAATGCAACAGATGTGGCATCTTCATCAGAAGAACAGGCTGCATCAGTTGAGGAAGTTACCGCTAGTATCAATGAAGTGAGCAGTCTTATCCAGAACACTTCAAAGGAAGCAGGAGATGCAGCAGCTGCCACTGAAGAAGCATCGGCTTCTATTGAGCAGATTGCCAAAGTGGTCGGGAACGTGAGTGGGATTGCGGATGTTGTCTCTAGAGAGATGACAAAATTCAGGATTTAGGAGCGAAAATGGAACTTGGAAATATCAAAGCACAGTCAGGAAAGGAAGCAAAGGAAGATGAAGTACAGGTTGTTGAGTTTATCATTGGAGAAGATAAATTTGCAGTCAACCTGTTTGATGTACGGGAGATCGTAGAGGCTTCAAAGATCACTCCTCTTCCTCATGCACCATCCCATGTGAGAGGGATAATTGATCTTCGTGGCGAGATTACTACCATTATTGACCTTCGTCAGTTACTCAGGATAAAAGCAGCAAAAGATGTGTCAACTGCAGATCTCCGGTTTATTGTCATGGATGACACTGTATCTTCGCAGAAAACCGGTATTGTTGTTGATGAAGTAACCTCGGTGCTGACTGTTCCGGTAAAAGATATCGATCAGGCAACAAACGGAGGGGCCGATGATGGAGGGCATATCCTAGGGGTTATTAAGAAAGAAGTTGGAGAGCGTGGAGAAAGCAGAAAAGAACTGGTAATCTGGATTGATGTCAGGGAATTAATCTCTACTGTGAGTTGAACAGAACGGGGGTAGAGGGATAAGGGCTGAAATCAGAATCAGAAGATTTGCAGGATCTGTATCAAACCTCGTATATTACAACCCAGACCAACCCTCTTTTTTTACTCTAGAAAAACAGACTGCATTTTCAAAATGATTATTGTAAACACCAATAACAAGAGGTCTGATCCAAACCAATGGAGGAGAAGGAGCAACTACATCGATTAGATAAAACAGAATTACAGGAGAAAATTTGCTAGTTTGCGGCAATGTGAGCAGGATATCATGTTTTTCGTTCATAGAAGATGGCAAAAAGTGGTTTTGAAGAAAATATGTGAA
>NZ_DATMYY010000324.1:0-21368 GCF_035560735.1 Methanospirillum sp. | reverse complement strand
GATTTCCTTCCCAATTTCTTGAACTCATTACCAGATTCAACAGGGAATCTACAACCCATTAAGGCAAGGAGTTTTAAGAAAAAATGAAAAAATTGCACGGCAATTTTCATCAGTGCTACCATTTGAAAATGCGAAGCACTTTCAGGCCAAACAATTACCTGTGGCTATAATATGCTACAATCTGCTGATCTACTGAATCAATCCGGGTAAATCCAACCCGCTCAAACTGGACCATTTTGCCTTTCCAAGTCGAGACTTCAGGTTCGCAGACGCCGCTCATATCCCCGTCAGCTTTTCTGATCAGGCATGGAGTTCCATATCCGGAAGGGAGCCACTGGATGATCGGGGCCTTTGCTTCACGGGCCTGCTGGAGTTCATCCCCAGCATATGTAGCCGTATATGAATTCCCGGCTTTACGTACTAAAATGTTGAAGAGATCCTTGAGCCGTATCATTGAAGCACCGGACTCAAGTTCTGCTTTTGGTACCACCAGTTTCCCGGTGAACGGAATTTCACGAAATCCTCGGGCTTCATCTCCGGGATACCGCATTGCCTTTGCAATATGTGGATTTGCTCCTTCAATGGTGAGTTCTACCGGATCAGCAACAAAGAAGAATCGATCAGCCTTTGCATCCACTATATCCTTATTCTTTGCATAGAGATTTTCCCAGGAAAACTGAATATCAGTCTCTCCGATTCCAATCTCAACCACAGCATTACGGACTGCTTCCGGCTCGATGCCGCGTCTGGCCATGGCCCGTAGTGTTCCAAGATGGACATCATCCCACCCGGTATACTCACCAGCAACAATCCCCTGCCTCATCTGTGATGTGGAAAGAACAACACCCTCAATTCCCATCCTGCCATAATGACGATACACCGGCTGGTTCCAGCCCATGTAGTCAAATATAAACTTCTGACGGCCGGTGTTGGCAATATGATCCTTGCCTCTGATCACGTGTGTCATCCCAAGGAGATGATCATCGACTGCAACAGAGAGGTTCATGAGCGGATAGACGATAGCATCGACCCGCTGGTGTGGAACTGAGGTAAGAACTCGAAAGAGCGGAAAATCCCGCATTGCAGGATCAGGATGGGTGAGATTGGTTTTGAGCCTGACAGAAACTTCACCTTCGGCAAATGCACCTTCAAGCATCTGGTCAAAGAGTTCTCCAGCCTCTTCAACGGTCTGGGACCGGCAGGGACATGCAGTCTTGTGCATCTTGAGGTTCTTAAACTCCTCGTTGTCACACCGGCAGATATAAGCAGCCCCTTTCTCAATCAGTTTCCTGCCGACATCATAATAGAGAGGGAACCGGTCTGACTGGTAGATCGTCTCAGTGATGTTAAGCCCCATCCACCTGATGTCTTCAGGGACCATCTCGTAAGCATCGGTATCGACCCTTTTTGGATCGGTATCCTCTATGCGAAGGATATACTTCCCACCATACCTCTTGAGATATTCATCATTGAGGAATGCAGCTCTTGCATGTCCGAGATGAAGAGGACCTGACGGGTTCGGGGCAAACCGCATAACAACTCCGCCTTCTGAATTTGGAAGGTCTGGAAGTGTGTGTTTCTTCTTCTCTTTCTTTTCAGAGAGGGCTGCATACAGATCAGGTGCAATCTCTTCGAGCCTTATCTCCTGCTCTTCATGTGAGAGGGCAGCAACCTCGGCTATCACTTCACCAAGAAGATCCTTGATCTCTCCGGAACGTGCCCGAAGCTCAGGATGCCCACCCATCACTGCGCCCATTACTGCACCAGCTGATGGAACACTCTTGTGTTTTACTGCATTCTGAAGTGCAGCACTGAGGAGAATCGACTTAAGACCGTCCAATTCAGTACCCCCGCTGAACAAAGAAGTAAGCAAGGTCAGAGAGAAGCTGGCGTTCAGGACACTCACGGAGCACTGACAGACCGTTGATAGCATCCCGAACCATGTTGTCGGCTGTCGCCTGGACTTCAGTGATAACTCCCTTCTCCTGAAGAAGTGCGATGAGGGCCTTGATCTCTGCAGGATCAAGTTTCCGGCGATATGGGGAGAGGTCTACACCCTTTTCACGTGCAGTAATCGCAATGATCGTCTGCTTTCCTTCCCTGATATCAGATGCCTGATCCTTTCCTGACTGCTCAGGAGGTGCCATCAGATCAATGATATCATCCTGGATCTGAAACGCTGCACCGATACTGCACCCGTATGTATACAATGCATCAATCTGTGGCCTGGTTGCACCGGCAAGTAATGCTCCCATTGCCGCCGCTGCTCCATAGAGGACACCAGTCTTCTTGGTGACCATATCAAGGTACTCATCACGTGTCACATCCTGCCTGGTTTCAAACGTCATGTCGAGTTGTTGTCCTTCGCAGATCTCAACACAGGTTTTTGCAAGAAGTGCAGAGGCCTCAACCTTTGCAGCATCAGGAGCTATTGCGTCGGCTACAAGACAGAATGACCGTGCAAAGAGCACATCACCTGCGAGTATTGCTGCTGGTTCTCCCCAAAGGGTGTGAACCGTAGGCTTGCCCCTGCGGGTTGCATCTCCATCCATGATATCATCATGAATGAGAGTGAAGTTGTGGGTCACCTCAAGAGCCAGCCCTGCAGGTAAGATACCTGCAGAACTTCCAGAGCGGATGGTGTCGGCTGCCAGTTTAAAGAGTGCCGGCCTCAGACGCTTCCCACCTGCAAAGAGCAGATGGTTTGATGCCTTTGATAATTCGGTTCCGGGATTGCCATAGTACTGGTCAAGCAGCGTGTTGACCTCGGTTGCAGTTTTTCGCAGATAGGTCTCCAGATCCATAAGTTTTCACCGTTCAGGCCAGTTTCTGCCGCTGGCCGTTAGCCATCAGGAAAAAGTCCTTGTTCAGAGTATACCCGCAATCAGTTGCCAGATTCAGGTACTCGGAGGTGAGATTCACACCTCCGTGTGCAGCAATAACAAACTGGGGGTTAAGCATGTTCAGAAATTCGTAGTGATCCTCACAGTATGCGTGTCCTGATACGTGAAGTTCATCAAAGATGCGCCCACCCTGCTGACTGAGCATCGTAAACATCCGGTACCGCTGGGCACGGTTCATGTCATTTGGGATCAGCTGGGCACTGATCATGATCTTATCGCCTTTCTCGATCCGGTATGGGGTGTCTTTCTGTGCTATCCTGGTCAGGATAGAACCAGGTTCACCCTGGTGACCGGTTACGATAGGAACATACTCATCTCTGGGACCTTTGATGATCCTGCGCAGTGTCCGCTCAACGACCCTGCGGTTGCCAAAGATGCTGGTAGTGTCAGGGAACCTGACGTATTTCATCTGCTCTGCAGTGCTGCAGTAGCGTTCCATTGACCTGCCAAGGAGCAGGGGTTTTCGTCCGATCTCATGGGCACATTCTGCGATGGTCTTTACCCTTGCAATATGGGAAGCAAAGGTACTGACAATGAGGGCATTCTTATCATCCTCATAGCTCGTCATCACATCGCGGACCATGCTCTTGGCCAGCTGCTCGCTCGGGCACCGGCCCTTTCTGTTCACGTTGGTGGCCTCGGTAATAAGGCAGAGGACTCCTTCCTTACCAATTTTGTGAAGTTTTGCAAAGTCCGGTGGTTCACCTAGGACCGGGTTGCGATCCAGTTTGAAATCAAGGGCATACACGATCGCCCCTTTCGGGGTGTATAGCACAACTGTTGCCGTATCGATGATACTGTGCTGGGTTCGCACGAGTTCAAGCGAAAGGGTATTTGAGATTGTGTACCGCTGTGAGTATTTGAGCGGGTAGAGTTTGTTATTCACCCCAAACTTCTTCTCACCCTCTATCTGCTGACGGACGAGTTCGATCGTGTATGGTGTCCCGATGATCGGAGCATTATACCGGTGTGCCAGTTTTGGAACAGCACCAAGGTGATCAAGGTGACCGTGTGAGAGAACAATTGCCTTGACTGTTCCCTCAATCTGGTTCATCACCGTGTCATCAGGGATGACACCCATCTCAATAAGGTCGAGTGAGTGGGTATTCTCCATCTCAATTTCGGGATGCATCATCAGGGAATCAAGCCTGATCCCCATATCGATTATTACTATTTCCTTTCCGCAGCGGACGGCAGTCATATTTCGGCCAAATTCATTATAGCCACCCACTGCAAGGACTTCAATGTCCAAGTTGGTATCCTCCTGTAAATTATTTTCTTTGTATCAGTTGCGCAGTCGGACCGGTTACGTACCATCTGGTATCGGGCATCTCTGACACCCGGGTGTGTCCGGTCAGGAAGAGAGAGATTCGCAGTTGCTGCTGAATCGTCTCTATTGTCTCTGACAGGGCTTTTATTCCATCGCATGCCGGTTTTAGCAGGGGAAGAGCCATTCCACCGAGTTTAGCACCGAGAACCAGGGCCTTTGCAATATCAATCCCGGTTCTAATCCCGCCGCTTGCAATAACCGGGCCGCCACATCTGACAGCCTCGGTAACGCTCACCGCGGTGGGGATACCCCACTCTTTAAAAAGCAGGCCGAGATCCGAGAGCCGCTGATCTCCACCTGCTTCCCCTTTCCCTGCTCTGAAACTCTCGATCGCAGCCCATGATGAACCGCCATACCCGCCGACATCTACGCAGTCAGCTCCGGCTCCATAGCAGAGCCGTGCAACCTCTTCAGAAAATCCACACCCGGTCTCTTTTACGATGACCGGTACTCGAAATTCCCTGCAGAGCTCGCGAAGTGCATCAAGACATCCAGCTGCATTGTGGTCTCCTTCAGGCTGCGTTGCCTCCTGAAGAAAATTCAGATGAATGGCAAGAGCGTTGGCATCTATCATTTCAACCGCGTTTTCAGCCCATTCGATCCCATGATCCCTGAGCTGAACAATACCAAGATTGCCAACGATAAAGGCATCAGGGGCACTGTCCCTTACGATCGAGAATGTTTCAGCGAGAGTTTTATCTTCAATTGCCGCTCGCTGTGATCCTACTCCAATCCCAAGGCCGTATTTCTGTGCTGCCTGCGCAAGCACCTCGTTCACCCGGGTTGTCTCCGGGTGCCCTCCAGTCATTGCAGAGATAAAAAGCGGAGATCCGAATGTATGTCCAAAGAGATCGGTTGAGAGATCCAGCGTATCCATATCTGAATCAGGAAGTGCATTGTGTACCAGTCTGATATCTTCAAACCCGGTGCTTCCTGATTCAATATCTTCTTCGAGGCAGATTCGAAGGTGATCCAGTTTTCGCGACGATGTAAACCTTCCCCGGTTCATGATTCCTCCGGGAGAATACGTGTCCCGCCATGATCCTTCCCGGCGAGAAACGCATCGACCTGCGAGACATGGAACATCTCAGATCTGATCCCATGATCGGCAAGAGCGAGAAGTTCGGCAATCTTTCCTTCCATTCCCCCGGTCACATCAATATGACCCGAGTTGCCGATGGTAACCTGGTGCGCCGTTGATCGGCGCAATTCCCTCACAACTGACCCGTCTCTCTCGAGAAGACCTGGTACATCGGTCGCAAGACCAACCCGGTCCATTCCAAGCCCTTCTGCGAGGACCCGGATCAGCTGATCACCGGAAACAATGCAGGCACCTCTAATGCGATCCATCACCACGTCGCCATGAATAACAGGGACCAGACCGAGGCTGATCATCCTGTCCAGGTGTCCAAAGACCGGATCAATGAGCGTGCCATCTGATGCCTCACATCCATGAAGTGGATGAATCGGAACAGCTTCAATACCACTACTCCGCAGGGCATCAACCACAGCCGAATTCAGTTCCCTGACCGCCTGGTGGGTCTCAAAGATACCTTTTCGGTTCTTTCTGGTCACTCCTTCCTGAATATGGTAGGCTTTTGCCTGGGGATGACCAAACGAGCCGGCACCATGTACAATCAAGAGTGGCATATCAGGATACATTGCAAGACTTTTTGCAATAGCATTCAGAGTATCATACCTGATAGCCCCTGCAGAGCCGGCTGACTTTTCGGTTATCACGCTCCCGCCGAGCTTGAGTATCGTTCGATTACGCATCCTTTTCTTTCCGGAGTCCTTCTGTATCAAGACAGGTTATAAGTGCCCGTCCCTCTGTAACCTCCAGTGCTCCGGCAATCCGGGCCTTGAGGTTTTTTGGAGCCAGTGCCACCATGCATCCCCCGCCTCCGGCACCAGTTATCTTTGCTCCATACGCACCGGTTGCCCGGGCTGCAAGAACTAGTCTGGAGAGATGGGGATGACCCACCCCTAGTACATCGAGGAGGGCATGATTCATATCCATGAGACGGCCGAGATATTGCGGCTCATCAAGATGTTTCATTGCGTCAAGGGTAATTGCCTCGATCGCATTCAGTACAGGCTCGCAGATCGTAGGGTACTTACCTTTCAGATCTGCAACCTTCTCGACCATTCTCGCGGTCGAATGCGTTGCCTGACTATTTCCTACAACCAGGTGATAATTCTGGGGAGCCAGACGTTTACGTGTTCCTTCTTTTATCAGAAACATGCCACCATATGTTGATACTGTAGTATCAGTCGGGCTTGCCCTGCCTTTCTGCACCCGCTTCTCGATCTTAAATGCAAGTTCAGCAATCTGATCGCGGGTTTTTCCAAGTCCGAACTCATCGTTGATGGCAGCAAGTGTAGCAACCGTTACTGCTGCCGATGAGCCGAGTCCTGAAGAACTGGGGAGTTGTGAGTTTATATAGACACTCCCTTTGACGTTCAGTTCCTTGAAGCACTGATCAATATAGGGCGATTTGGCATGATGGGCATGGCTGGTCTTTCTGACTGTCACGTAGACACGTGGGCGGATAGCAAGTGCGATACCTGGTTTTCCGTACACTACTGCATGTTCACCAAAGAGAAACACCTTCCCGGGTGCACTCCAGGTTGCCAATCAGTTCACCGCCAATGCCGCATATCCGACTACCTGCTGGAAATCCCCACTAGACTCGCCGCTGGTAGTATATGAGATAAGATCGCACCGGGTTGCACCTATCGGTTTGAGAGCCTCGATCATTGCGGCAATCGGCCCGTAACCACAGGCAGAAATCCGGTGCTCTTGTATCCGATTATAGAATTCCTGCACGTTCAGATCCTTCAGCGCTTCAATGACAAAAAGATCGTCTTTTTGTGCCTTATCTGCAGGAACATAATGCGAAAAGTCACTTGAAGCAACAATCCTTACATTTTTGTCATATTCATGAACTGCGCCGATAATAAGCCTGGATACCCGCCCTATCTCCTGCAATGTCTGCGGACTCATCATGATGGCAACGATAGCCGCGTCAGGAAACCGGTATCTGATAAACGGGATCTGAACCTCAAGCGAGTTTTCATTTCCAAATGCCATCGCCTGATCATCAACTGGTAGCCCTATTCGGGCGACAAGATCGGTATCTGTTTTGACAGGGCCTATCGGAGTATCCCATGGTATACCGGAGACACAGGTTGGAAATCCACGATGACTTGGTCCTATCAGGATAAACGTACCATCAAAACCCTCTTTAATAGCACCAAATGCATGGGCAGAGGTCTGACCAGAATAGATATATCCGGCATGAGGAGATGCAATTCCCTTTGCATCCCCACCGGTACGAGCAGATCTGAAGAACGTGTCCAGCATGTGAGTCAGCTGAACCGGGTCAGCCGGGTAGAACATCCCGGCCACGCCACAACGCCTGATCATCATGGGACTGTGTGTTGATGTGTGAGTACATCAGGGTATCGGCCCTGATGGTGATACTCAAATTTACAGTTCAGTCTCGAAGTCCTCAGGCGTTAAGGAGGTTGAATATCCCTTGTGCCGGAGGAATTCTCTGGTGAGCAGGAAGTAGATCATGGAGAGAGCCTTGCGACCCTTATTGTTGGTTGGAATAACAAAGTCTACAAGACTGGTCATGTTGTTGGTATCACAGAGTGCAACGACCGGGATTCCGATCTGAAGTGCCTCTTTGATTACCTGAATATCGCTGACCGGGTCAGTAACGACAATGACTTCTGGTTCTGCATATTTAGGCAGAATCGGGTTGGTCAGGGTACCGGGGATATACCGGCCTGTCATTGGGAATGCACCGATTGCCTCGGCAAACTGACGTGCAGGGAACTGCCCATACTGACGGGATGTAACAACAAGAACCTTTGCAGGATCATATTGGGAGAGGAACTTTGCTGCGAGTTTGATTCGCTCATCTGTCTCTCTTATGTCCAGAATGTAGAGTCCATCTCCGCGGACGCGGTAGATGAAATTCTTCATGTCGCTGCTTTTCTGCTGTGTTCCAATGTGTACACCGGCCGCCAGGTACTCTTCAACAGAGACAAGGGGCTCGTTCAGTTCAATCTCCATCTCATTTCCGTTCATACATACTCTCCTCTATCCGAATGAGTTCATTCAGTTTTTCTGTTCGTTCTCCGCCGACAACACCGGTTTTGATGAATACACATCCAAACGCACATCCCAGATGGGCAATGGTTGTATCCCCGGTCTCTCCGGAACGATGGCTCATAACGGTCTCCATCCCGTGCTTCTGGGCGAGTGATATCGCTTCAAAAGTATCAGTCAGGGTTCCGATCTGGTTCGGCTTGATGAGCACACAGTTTGCCGAACCTTCTGCTATTCCCTTCTCTATTCGTGAAGGATTGGTGACGAAGAGATCGTCACCACAGATGAGGCACGCACTCCCCATCTGTTCTGTCAGGGTGGCAAATGATTCAAAATCCTCTTCATAGAGAGGATCTTCTACATACACAAGTCCGAATTCGTCGATGAGCTCAGCAACGTAGTTGATCTGCTCTTCGGCTGTCCTGACGAGGCCACCTCTGTATTCATACAGTCCGGTTCCAGGATTGTATAACTGGCTTGCAGCCACATCAACCCCGGAACTTATGGCGAACCCGACTTCATCAGACACCCGGGTAACTGCTTCAGTGACAACCTCAAAGGCATCCTGATCAGATATTGCCGGTGCCCATGCTCCCTCATCGCCCTTACCACAGGAGATTCCCCGATTCTTCAGGAGCTCTTTTACCACCGCATGAACACGTGCATTTGCATAGATACCACCGCTGATACTTGAGCATCCGGTTGGGACAACCAGAAACTCCTGTATCTCGGTTGCATGCGTTGCATGTGCCCCACCCCCAATCACATTCCCTAATGGAAGGGGAGCAGAGAATACAAACGAACCACCGAGATGTCTCCATAGCGGTATCTTCAAGGCTGCCGCAGCAGCCTTCGCATTTGCCATTGAGAGGGCAACCGCCACATTCGCGCCTATTCCTGCAAAGTTTTCAGTCCCGTCTACTTCACGCAGAAGAGAATCAAACCCGATCTGATCCGTTGAATCAAGTCCGGTCAGATACGGAATCACCTGAGAATATGCATCATCCACTGCCGTTGTCGCATCTTTGACTGCGGCTTCGTGGGCACCGGTACTGGCACCACCCGGAGCTGCTGCCCTGCCAAATCCTCCATCTACAGATATATCTGCTTCAACAGTTTTGCGACCGCGGGAGTCGAGAATGACTCTCAGATCAACGGCACGTATGGTGGTCATCCTGATCAGTAGTTATCTCCGCTTGACCGTGATGGGAATGACATCTTTGTCAAACTCCTCCATCGCGAGGTAGAGCGGATCAATGGTCGTGCTCGTGATGAGAATGGGAGCGCCCATCGAGATCTGTAACGCCCGGGCACCGACGATGCGGGCCTTTTCATAGCGTGTATAGTTCTGCATCCGATTCCTCAAGAATTAGTCAACACAAGAATGGGGTCGCTGAGATTTGAACTCAGGTCAGAGCGTCCCGAACGCCCTAGGATGGTCCAGGCTACCCTACGACCCCTCATTGATAAGGATTGAGTTCATCAATAATCTCCTTGTGCGTGAGCAACATACGCCGGCAGCAATACCGATCCATATTGAGATCGTCGAGGATCTTTTTAGGATCCTCGCCCGCATCTCGGCGGCGCTTATATTCCTCATATGCAGTGGAGATTACTTTTCCACAAGTGAAACAGCGGACCGGTATCATATGGTTGCACCACTAACGTAAGCTGTATTGGTAATAAAGCTCACCGGTATGACTTCTGGAATTTCTTGCGTGCACCACGGCCGTGTGGTTTCTTAGCTTCCCTCATACGGGAATCATTTACCAGTAGGCTCCGATCATAGGCAAGATATACATCCTTAAGTTTCGGATCGCTGTGCCACTGCACAATCCCACGTGCAAGTGCTGTCCGGGCGGCTTCTGCCTGACCCATGAACCCACCACCGCGAACCTTGATCGCGACATCCACACCTTCAAGCGCAGTCGGGACCAGCTGGATCGGCTCCGCGATCTTCATTCGTGCAAGTTCGGTGGAATAGATATCAAGAATCTGAGAGTTGATCCTGACGACACCTTTTCCAGGTCTGAAGGTTGCACGGGCAATCGCTGTCTTCCGCTTTCCACTCGTGTTGATCACTTTTGACATATTCATCCCTCCCTAGAACTTTGCTCCAAGGAAACTGCTGACTGTTCCAAGGGTCACACATGCGGGCGTGTTCAGCCGTGCCTTATGAGCGTCTGCAAGTTTCTCTGCTGCAATCCCATCAAGTTCGCAGGGAATGCCAACATAAACCTTGATCCGTTTCATAGCCTCGACACCGCGCTGCCGCTTGTACGGAACCATCCCGCGGATGGTCCGCTTCAGGATGTGATCCGGCCTGCGTGGGAAGAACGGACCACCTTCACGTGATCCGCGCTCCCTCTTGTGCTTGTAGTTGCCAAGAACACGGGCGCGGCTTCCTGAGATCACTGTCTTCTCTGCATTGATGACTGCGATCTCTTCACCGGCAAGTGCACGCTTTGCAACCACGCTGGAAAGTCTGCCTACAAGCAGTCCGTCTCCATCGATTACCGTTACCATCTGATACTCACCTCAGAATCCTTACGTGGCTGCCCTTCGGGTTCTGTGCAAGGAGCTGCTCAATACTGAGGCATTCTCCCTGTTTCCCCGCGATCTTGTCTTCAGCTGCCTCTGAAAAGTTCAGTGCTGCAACTGTGACCCGGCACTCCAAAAGGCCGCTCCCCAGTACCTTTCCAGGTACCAGCAGGGTTTCGCCTTCCTTGGCGTACCGATTGATCTTGCTCACGTTCACTTCTGCGTAGTTTTTGCTTGACTTCTCAAGTCTGACTGCGATGTCGCGCCAGATCTGCACCTCATTCTCACTCGACGTCTTCTTCAGGAGCCTGATGAGTTCGGTGAGGCGCGGATTGGACTTATCATAACTTTTGCTCATGATCCGTTACCCCCTGATTTCGCTGAGCGCTTCGAGGAGTCCGTCTGATTGATTCTTCAGAAACAGCAGCCCCTGGATTAGGACCTCTCGTGCAGGAAGTGAACCATCACCCTCCATCGAGAAGATGAACCTCTTGTCATCCATGATAATATGAATGGCAGGTTCATCACCGATCCCACTGTTCAGGCAGGCCTGTTCACAGAGCCGGCAGAGTGAACATTGTATATCGCCACCCTCCTTTACTGTGACCTTTCCGCCTTTTACCTCCAGGATATTCTTGGGACAGACCTCCACACACAATCCACATCCGTCGCATGTTTTTTCTGGACTGATGATTGGATAGTTCTTGTATCCGCAGACCGTTACCGGCTGCCACTTTGAGTGTTCAAAGCCGCGATCCAGGATTGCATATGCTTCAATTACGACCTTCTGATTCTTCTCAAGCTTGACAATTGGAATATTGCCAGCTGCTGGATGAACCGCAGGATCCTGGGAGATGAGGTCTTCAGAAAGGACCATACGTGGCCCTTCAACGCTCATCGTCAGGGTAACCGTGCACTTGGAACAGCCCTTGCCTTCGCAAGTGCATTGATTCCGGGGTACGTAACTCTTCAGGTCTGTGGTGAGTGGTATGAGTCCGATCCGGTGTGCAAGCATCTCATCAAAGAGTGCGCTCGTATTGTCATAGATCTTGAGATCCTCGACAGCGAACGTCATGACTTCGCTCTGCATCGCCCGGCGGAGTGCATTTGCAAATGCAATATGCGATTCACTCAGCACAAACGAGGTGCTGTTGTCCTCAAGGCTGCTGAATTCGATCTTCATCAGACCCGACGACCTCTCTTCCCGCCCTTTGCCCTGCAGGAGTCGTGTGGTACTGGCGTGACATCTTCAATGATACCGATACGAACACCGGCACGGGCGAGAGCACGGATTGCTGCCTGGGCACCCGGCCCTGGTGAGCGCTGCTTTCCCCGTCCAGGTGCACGAACCTTCACATGAAGTCCGACAAGCCCTTTTTCCTTGGCTGCCTGGGCAACGTTCTGTGCCATCTGCATGGCAGCGTATGGAGAACTCTCATTACGTGCCTGTTTAACGACCATTCCACCACTGCTCTTGGTGATAGTCTCGGCGCCGGTCTGATCGGTGACGGTGATGATGGTGTTGTTAAAGGAGGCGTAGATATGTGCAACGCCCCACTTTTCCTTCCCTTCAGCCATATTTATCTCCCTACCTTGGCGATACGCTGTCTCTCTCCATGAATGTCACTGACCAGCGGTGAAGAGCCTGCATACGAGATCTGTTCCTGTTCAGCTGCGCTGACAGTGTATCCCGGAATGGTTACTCTTCTGCCATTGATGGAGATGTGTCCGTGCGTAATGAATTGACGTGCCTGTTTCGGCGAGCGTGCAAACCCACGGCGGTAGACCAGACTCTGCAATCTGCGGTCGAGCTGCTGCTCAACGCGGACAGAGAGAACATCATCAATACCTGCATTCTCACCAAGAATGCCAATGCGGTTTAAGTGTCCGATAAGTTCGGCTTTCTTCCGCTCGATGATCTCCTGACCTGCACCACCTGACTGCAGTGCGATGATCTCACGGGCAGCCTTACGGTACCGTCGGAGCGCACCCTTGGCGATCCAGACTTCCCGCTTGTTACGCAGACCATACTCAATCACCAGTTTGGTCTCTTCCTCAATACGGGAGAGTTCAAAAGGGCGTTTAGGGGTCTGGTACTGTTTATGGTTCTTTCCTGGATATCCCATGATTCACCCTCACTCTTTCTTTCTCTTGACACCAACAATCAGACCGGTTCTTCCGGTAGACTTGGTGCGCTGACCACGGACCTTCTGTCCGGTCTCGTGTCTGATTCCACGGTAAGCACGAATCTTCTTGAGAATGTTGATGTCGTCCTCGTTTGTGAGGGAGAGATCGCTTCCGATGATGTGTTTGGGAGTACCGGTGTAGACGTCTTTTGGCCGGTTGGTCATCCATACAGGAATGCGCTCTGCATAGGTGTTGACAACCTCACGAATCCGGTCAACGGACGCTTCATCAATCTTTCCGATAAGTTCGTGCTTAGGGACCTCGGCCGCCTTCGCAATAATCTGGGCGGCATGTCTGCCAACCCCTTTGATACCTGTCAGTGCTACAATGACTGATTTGGTACCGTCGAGGTCAGTGTTGAGAACCCTGACGAAATAATTAATTTCCTGATCTTCCTGAGCCATGCAATGCCTCGCTTTATGAGAAAGCGCCTGCGTGTCAAGCGTTGAGGGAGGGATTTGAACCCCCGAGTCCCAAGGGGACACAGGGTTAGCAACCCTGCGCCATACCTGGCTTGGCTACCTCAACAATCAAATTCGCATCTGTGTAGACACTCGCAACAGAAACTCTGTTGCTACAGGAATTGTGCTTACCAATGTGGTAGAGATTCAGATATAAGAGTTATGATATTCAGGGCAATAATTGATGAAAGAAATTTTGAATTCAAAGAATCCGGGATGATTATTCTGATTTTTTTGCTTCACGTACTGCACCTGAACCAATGAGCGCGGAGGTTACCAGCGGGAGAGCAATAGTGGCATCACAGAAGCACTGAACATTTGAGCAGGTGCATGACTCCTTGCCCCACGACATCGCCTCTTCAAAGGTACATCCCGAGAGCCCGCCAAAGTGCGGGGTGTCGGTGGTGTACTGGATTGCATAATCATGACCGCTGCAATCACTCTTATGAATCGATGCAATGACTTGAGTCTGCTGGATAAAGTTCTTGGGCACTCCGCCACCGATATAGACGACACCAGTCTTTGCAGTTTTTTCAACTAGACTCGTTATCTCATCAGCATCCCGGATCTGATCCACGAGAATCCGGATCCCCTGTCGCCGTGCAATCACTAAACCAATCCCTATTGAGGAGTCACACAGTGCTGGGATGAAGATCGGAACATTGGATGCTGCACAGGTCGCAGTCAGAGATCTACCTTCAGGATAGGTATCAATCAGCCATTGTCCGAGAACTTTTATAAACGAGGCTGATGATCCTTCGAACCCGCCATGGGATCGTGCAAACTCTGCAATAATATTGTCAACTTTTCTGAATTGTTCCTCGTATGCAAAGACATCGTAGATCCGATCGATCCCCTTCTCAAAGAGTTCAATATCATCAACGTGATGGTGCCCGATATAATGCCTGATTCCGCAGTGTTCGCATATATCATGGAAGATGTTAGCTCCGGTTGAGACGATCGCATCTGTATACCGTCTGCTGACTAGTTCGATGAGACACTCCTGCATCCCTGCCGGAATCATCGCACCTGACAGACCAAGCAGGATCGTAACCTGTGGATCCTTCAGCATATCTTTCCAGACTTCCACCGATTCACCAAGTTTTCTCCCCTGAAATCCGGTCCTGCTCATACCATCAAGGAGGGCGGAAACATCAGAGACGGGCCTGACAGGTGTCGTTGGATCCAGCATCATTGGATAGCGTTGGAAATCTGGAGATAAATAAGATAATGCAACAATTCTGAATCTCTGAACCAGGGTTTCTCAAAATGATCTACACAAGAGAATTCAATGAGATGTATCGCCGAAAAAAAGGATCAGAGTGCCTGGATTAATGACTGGCGGGTCACAATGCCAACGACCTTGCCATTCTCTGTAACCGGCACGCTACTGAAATTCTTCGTGCACATGAGATCAATCACCTTGGTCAGTGGCGATCCCATCTCAACGGCCTGCACTGATGTGGTCATGATATCCTGTACAAGGATGTTACGGACCTGATGCTCCTGGTGACGGTCATCAACCGAGTCGCGGAACTTCAGAAGGGCTACAGCAACATCGGTCTCAGAGACGATGCCTGCCATCTTCCCCTCATTCATGACAACAAACCGGGCAATATTCTCGTCTATCATCTTTCTACGCAGGTGTACCATTCTTTCACCAGAATCGATGAACTGGGCACGCTCCATCACAGATGCCAGATCCCCGTCGGGGACCATCTTTCCGAGAATGTCACCGGAATTAACCTGACCGATCAGTTTGTTATCTAAGTCATAAACAACCGCGAGTTTGTACCGCTCCTGCAGGAGTGGGATGAGGACATCAACTTCTTGATCATCATAGATGAAGGTAAAATCATCGTCGATTGTATTGGAAACGTGGATAGCATTCGGTGAAACCTCTGTACTGTGCTTTGCACCAAGTTTCTCCACGATTTTGTGACGGGACACTGTGCCAACCACTTCATCGTTGTGGACCACGATCAACGGGTCCATTCCGACATCGAGCATTTTATCCAGTGCTTCGGTTACCGGGACTGACTTTGCAACAGTCACCGGTTTGGACATAACATCCCTGACAAGTATAGTATTGGTCATAAAACCACTTCTCCTATGATATCATCTCTGGTTATAATTCCTTTTAGTCCCTGTCCATTCGTGATAATAAGGCTAGATATATGTTTTTCTGCCATTTCACGAATAACATCGCCTGTCCGCGCTGTGTCATCAAGTGTGGTCACCGGTGATCTCATCACATCTCCAGCCTTGAGTTTCTCAGGTTGAGTTCGTCCTTCCTGTGCAAAGGTGAGATCACTTTCAGAGATAATGCCACTCATGGTGCCATCTTCACCGGTTACCACAACTTTTCCACAACCAGACCGCATCAGATCGATCACATGATCGAGTGAATGTTCCTTTGTTACCTGTTGTACATCATGCATCACCCCGGATACCGGACGATCCAGACTTTTTACAAGCGGGGATCGTATCATATCAGATTTGGTCACCATCCCGAGAACCATTCCCTGGTCTATTACCGGAAATCCTGAGATCTTATGGGTGACCATCAGAACCAGTGCATCATGAATACTGCTACCTGGTGATATACTGATGATATCAGCAGTCATGACAGATGAGACTGGTTCATTGTCAGGAGATCTCCGCCGCCAGGCCGGGTCACGACTCCGGAGTCTGTACCCGATATCCTTCTTGGTGATGATCCCTATAACCCTCTGACCTTCCATAACCAGAACTCTGGAGATATGGTGTTTCAGCATGAGGTTTCTGACATAGGAGATCGTATCATCAGGACCACAGACCCGAACAGGTGAACTCATCAGATCAGATATCAGCATGGTACATCACCCACTCTGCTGTTCTGTCGAGAGAGCCCTGACCAGATCGAACTCAGTTACGAGACCGGCCAGTCTGCTGTTCTCAATCACCGGAAGAGCACCAACACCTTTCTCAAGCATTCTTCTGGCTGCCTCGGTGATGGTCTGATCAGGCTCAATCGTGTACAGGTTTCCATTTACAAGATCTCTTACCGGTTTTGCCATCACCTCAGCAACGTGACCGGTTACAAGGCTCTCAAACACTTTGCCTGAACCAATATACCGCACAATATCAGTGGCGGTGATGATCCCAAAGACCACATCATTCTTGACGATCGGCAGCCGTCTGAACTGGTGACTGGTCATCACTTTGGTCACCATCGAGAGTGGACAGTCAGGCTCCTGTACAAGAAGTGAAGAGGTCATCACATCACTCACCTTGAGTGTGCTGTATGTCCGGCAGAGCAGTTTGAGAACATCACGTTCAGTGACGATGCCGGTGAGAACTCCTTCCTCATCAACAATTGGTATCCCGCCGATGCGATCCTGCAAAATGATCTGGATAGCTTCGGCAAGATTGGCATGTGGAGGCAGTGTCCTGACATCAGGCTTCATGATCTTGCTGACGCTTTCGTTGATGGCAGCAAGGAAGTTACCATCGTGCTTGATGTTGATGAGGTTGAACTTCTCACCTCCACCAAGAAAGTCTACCACGTCACGTGCAGTAAGAATGCCTTTGAGACGATGAGTCCCGGGATCGACGATGGGCAGACGGCGGACACCCCACTCAGTGAGAGTCTCAATAGCACCTATGATCCGCATTGTCTGAGGAGCCGAGATTACCTGCCTGGTAGCAATTGAAAGTACTGTCCCTAGATCATTATCATGTCTGGTGTGCATAATTGGTCTGATATTTGAGAAATGTGATCGCAAATCCATCCGTTACCTGGAGATACAGGTCCCGGTCTTTTCAAAAAACCAAAGGGATGGAGTTATTCAGGTCAGAGGCGGTCTTCTTCGTTGCAGAGCGAGCAGATAAGAGAACCGTCAACATTTGTGAGATCGTCTGACATCCTCCCACATCTGCTACACATCCCTGAAGAGAGATCTTTCGCCTGATTGATGTCAATGAGTTCACCCATGAGCTCATTGATCTCAGTCGAAACTGCCATAATATCCCTGACACTCACTATCCCGATGACAATCCCCTTATCATTGATAATCGGCAGACGACGAACCCGGTTCTTTATCATAAGATGGGCCGCATCTTCGACTGATTTATCAGCATGAAGTGTTATGAGCGGGGATGTCATAATCTCGTAGACATGGGCCTCACTCGGCTTGATGTCTTTAGCCACAACTTTACAATTGAGGTCCTGTTCAGTTACGATGCCGACGGCAACATTCTCCTTGAGAACGATACAGCTTCCAGAGGGATCTTTGTTGCACATCTTCCGTGCTGCATCTGCAACCGTTGCTCTATAATCTATGGTTTTCGGGTTCCTTCGCATGATATCCCGCACGGCCACCGTAGTGTCGAGCTGGATCTTCTCATTTGCGTATGTCATGGCTTTCACCTCTGTTATACCCGGGCAGATGCATCCAATCAGTTAATCATCCGGTTCAGATATTAATCCATCGGTCACGGAATTTTCAGAAAGGATAGGAAACCTGCCTGGGTGGGATAACAACAATAATAATCCCCTCTGATCATATCCATACAGAAGGAACTCCGGATTTGCGGGAGTAAATGCCGCTTCTGCCGGTCAGGACGATACATATGGGACTGAGTCAGACCTTCTCCAAAATTCTTACAAACCTCTTCCATAAGAAGACATCACGAATAGGAATTTACGGACCTCCAAATGCAGGAAAGACAACTCTGGCAAACCGAATAGCCAAAGAATGGTCAACAGGAGTCGAAGGGACGGTCAGCGAGATCCCTCATGAAACCCGAAGAGCGCTCCGGGCAGAAAACATCACGATTACCGGATCAAACGGGAAATCCATTACTATTGACATCGTAGACACCCCGGGAGTTACAACGAAGATTGATTACAACGAATTTATCGAATACGGTATAGAACGGGATGAAGCGATCGACAGGGCACGTGAGGCAACTGAAGGAGTTGCTGAAGCGATGCACTGGCTTAGGGAAGATATCGACGGTGTTATCTACATGATAGATGCGACAGCGGATCCCTTTGCCCAGGTGAACATTATGATGGTCGGAATCATCGAGAGTAGGCATCTTCCGGTTGTAATCGCTGCGAACAAGACAGATCTCCCTGATGCATCACCACAACGGATCAAGACGGCCTTCCCCCAGCACCCTGTAGTCCCGATATCCTGTATCAACGGAACCAGAGTGGAAGATCTCTATGAAGAAATGATCAGGACATTTCGGTGAAGACCATGCAGGGTGTTCAAATCGATCTGATTTCTGCAGAACGGCTCTCACGGATGCCATCCATGGAGAAGATCCGCCTGATTCTCGACAAGGTCAGAAGTGGAACCATTGTTATTCTTGAATCAGGTCTTTCGCCTGAAGAGCAGAGTTCTCTGATTGAGATGACAATGCAGGAGATACTGCCTGACGAGTTCTCAGGAATCGAGATTGAGACCTACCCCTCAAAACAGAAGAGCGGAGGGATGTTATCCCGGTTTGTACGGGGAGAGGGAGAATTCAGAAGACTTACTGTGATAGGACCGGCAAACCAACTAAAAATGATCAGGCGTGACCGGGATTTCATTAGCGCCTGGATCTCATCAAGGTAATTATGCCACACATCTGTCTCCGGTGTAAAACCCGCCTTGAAGCTGCCCCTGGTCTGGCACCCCGCTGCCCAGCATGTGGAGGAACCAGGTTTGCCTTTGAATCCCCACGAAAGGCAGAAGCAGCAAAAGCACTAGAGTCTGAATCTCCCATACCAGAAGAACCTCCACAGCCCGCTACGGATATCAACATCCCTGTGGAAACCAGGCAAGTTGAGGAAAAGCCAAGTCAGCCACTGAATCCTGAATCAGTTGAGAGTATACGCATTGTTGAACCTGGCAAGTACGATCTGAACCTGCTCAGGCTTGCTGAGTCTGATGACCGAGTTATTCAGGTTGGAAAAGATGGAAACTTCCGGCTTGATCTTCACTCGATGATCAGGCCAAAGAAAAAGCGTTGAGTTACGGGCATGCCCGTTATGTGATATTGTCCACCGCGTACCCTTTGCTTGCAAGCAGATCGATAACCCGTTCACGATGGTTTCCCTGCAATTCAATCGAGTTTCCCTTCACCGTGCCCCCACAGGCGAGTTTACTCTTCATGAACTTGGAGAGGTCTTCGAGATCGATGTCAGTAGGATCAAGCCCCTCAATCACTGTGACTTCTTTCCCGTAACGACGTTTATTAACCTTTACGTTAATTCTCTGCTGCTCTTTTGCAACTTCTTCACAGATACACAGTTCTTTTGGTAGCCCGCAAATGGAGCAAATACCACCATTCATTACTATACCATCTCCCGTTTTGTTATTAAAGCCTTTTTATTGTCCAGTATCGGAACAAACCCATTTATAACCGAGATTAGAAAAGTCAGGCCATAGGAGATTATTACCCAGCCCATCCAACGTTGGATCATGTCAATTATGGTGCTCGGTACAGCTTCCCATGTTGGAAAGAGTACCGTGGTTACCGCGATATGCAGATTACTCCATCGGCGTTCAATCAGGCATGCCCCATACAAATCACAAAACATGAGCCTGAACTCATATGTTACACGCGATGGAGGCGAGATAGGTATTGCCCAGGCGATGCAGGCGATGGCAGCAGGCCTTGAGCCAGAGATTGCAATGAACCCGATCCTGCTCAAACCCAAAGGAGATCAGACCTCCCAGATTGTTCTCATGGGAAAACCATACCGTGATGTCAAAGCCTCCTCGTATTACAATGAGACAGACTATCTTCTGGATAGGGCAATAGAAGCTGCCAATGTGTTGCTTGACCGGTACCAGCACCTAGTTATTGAAGGGGCTGGGGGTGCTGCTGAGGTGAATCTGTACTCCCGCGACATCGCCAATATCAGACTTGCCCAGAAACTCAAATATCCAATCATTTTGGTTGCAGACATAGAACGCGGAGGTGTCTTTGCCCAGGTATATGGCACCATCTCACTCCTCCCCGATGAGATAAGATCCCTTGTAAAGGGCGTAATTATCAACAAATTCAGGGGAGATCCTGCTCTCTTTGATGAAGGGATCACAATCCTTGAAGATCTCTGCCATATCCCGATACTGGGTCTTGTACCGGCAACCGACATAGCCATCCCAAGCGAAGATTCACTTTCATTACAAGACAAAAAAACTGGGGGAGCACCAATTCGGATTGCTGTGATCCATCTCCCGCGAATCTCAAACTTCACTGACTTTGAACTACTCGAACGTCATGTATCTGTCTCGTATGTGAAACCCGGCGACCAGCTTGGCGATTATGACGCTGTCATTATTCCGGGAACAAAAAATACAGTAGAAGATCTGCAGGTTATTCAGGCATCGGGTGCAGCAGAGCAGATCAGGGCGGCACGAGTGAGAGGCGCTCCCGTGATTGGAATCTGCGGCGGATACCAGATGCTCTGCACAACAATCATCGACTCTGGGGTTGAGTCATGTGAGGGAGAGTATGAAGGAATCGGGCTCATCCCAGGAACCACCCGGTTCATCGGGTACGAGAAGACCACCACTCAGGTAACCCGCTGCTCATCAGGAGTCGGACCAATTCTCTCCCGGATCTCTGAAGTGAGCGGGTATGAGATCCATATGGGAGACACTGACCACCCGGGAGTCATGAAAGCATTTTTAAATGAAGGGGCAGTCTCTGATGATGGTCTCGTAATAGGAACCTACATGCATGGCTTGTTCACCAATCCAATTGCAGTTAACGCCCTTGTCTCATACCTTTGCGAAAAGAAAGGAGTCGTATGGAACGCAAGTGAAAATGAAAAA